>JAESQE010000359.1 GCA_016765335.1 Planctomycetaceae bacterium | reverse complement strand
CACTTTCTTTTCCACAGCTGCAAATCCTGTTTCGTCGGTTGCTCCATGAATCGTGCCCCCTTTGACACCCCCCCCAGCTAGCCACATGGTAAAACCGTAATGATTGTGATCTCGTCCGCTCAAGGTGGGGAGTTCAGCAACGGGTGTACGTCCAAATTCTCCGCCCCAGGCAATTAAAGTCGAATCAAGCATTCCGCGTTGTTTTAGGTCGGTTAGAAATGCATTCAGCGGTTGGTCCCATTGCCCGCACAATGTTCGCAAGCCCTTTTCCAGATTGCCATGATGATCCCAGGCTTGACCTGCCCCATGCCAAACCTGAATGAATCGCACACCTCGTTCCAACATTCTGCGTGTTAATAATAACTGCCGGCCTTGAATTCCGCTGCCGTACATCTCCTGAATATGTTTTGGTTCCTTAGAAATATCTAATACGTCTGAAGCTTCAAATTGCATACGGTACGCTAATTCAAAGGATTGAATACGTGCTTCAAGTTGTTGATCGTGCCCCGCTTTTTCAAGATGCCGGGAATTCATCCGCTGAAGAAAATCAAGTTGACGTTTTTGCTTGGAAGGCGATTGCGGGTTGCTGATATTTTCAATCAGCTTGGAAACATCCGTCTTTTTAGTATCGATATGCGTGCCTTGGAATGCACCGGGCAAAAATGCAGATCGCCAGTTTTTTGAACCAACCACCGGATACCCTCCCGGGCACAGCACGATAAATCCCGGAAGATTTTCGTTCAATGTCCCCAGTCCATAATTGACCCAGGAGCCAAAACTAGGCCGTGGTTGTGTATTGTCTCCACAATTCATCAGCAATAATGAGGGCTCATGATTCGGGATGTCTGCATGCATGGATCGTATCACGCAGACATCGTCCATGTGAGCAGCCATCTTTTCGTAAAGTTCGCTAACTTCTGTGCCACATTCCCCATACTTTTTGAACTTGAACGGCGAAGCCATCGCCCCTGCGGTTTTACGTTCGGTCGGTAACCCCGGGCTAGGCAACGGCTTTCCATGAAACTTTTTCAAAAATGGTTTCGGATCGAAAGTATCGATATGCGAAGGGCCACCATTCATAAACAAATGGACGACCTGCTTAGCCGTTGCCGGGTGATGTTTTTGTTGCTTCGATTGAGTGAAGCGATCTGCTGCTGCCCGCTCGTTTGATGTCAGCCCAGCTAATGCGAGCATGCCCATGCCCATCCCGGAACGAGATAACATCTCGCGACGACTGAATGATTCATTGTGTATCGAATTATAATTCATGTGAAGAACTCAAAAGAAAAATGTATTAGTCGACAAATTGAAATTCGTTGGAGATCAAAAGAATCTGTGCCAGCGATTGCCAGGGCGAAATTTGAACAGGAGTTGGTTTCCTAAAGTCCTTGGCGTAATTCCAATGCTTAGCCAATGAATTGTCTTGCTTGTTAGCGAGGTTCACAATATCCAAAGACCAAATGAACGAGTCGTACCCCAGATTGTCATTCACATCGACAACAAAATCGATGGCTTCTCCTTTTTGAATGCTGACAGTATTCAAATTTGTTTCTGCTTCATTCTCATGGAGCACCCACGGGCCGAGTTTCTTTTGGCCAGCTATTAACACTCGGGCACGTATGCCGCTGCCTTGCTTTTTCTCGTGCTTTAATATCCCCTTAATGGACACAGTCATGTTTCCAGGAGCAACCCAGCGAAGCACCGCCACATGATCCATATCATTGCCGGGATGTCCTCCTGTGGAATTGATGAAAACCCATCCCAGTTTCGGATCAGGTAATTTCTCTCCACCTTGAAATTGCTCGCCGGTCCAATGCGGCAGTTTTTGAAAATCAGTGAGTTGATCCGATTCCAGATTGTACGCAGCCACTCCATATTTCCAGGCAGGGACTATTGTTTTCAGAGGAGGCAAAGAGTTTTCTTCTTCGTATTTCACAAAGGAAAGACTCTCATTCAATTCTTGTGTACTCGGGTTTCGATGCAATATCGTTTGATACAAATGCTCGATTCCTTCGTTGTTGCTTTTAAGTGCTTGAGCAGATTCCCCTAGTTCCTTTGAGCAAGACAACACCAGCGGATGATTGAGCATAAACAGCGTCTGGCTGGGGACGGTTGTGTTATCACGAGTTCCGCTACTGACATCGGGTGGCGGGAAATCAAAGGTGCGATACACCCCGGGTAAATCCTGGCGATTGATATGAGTATACAACGTGCGTCGTTTATTCGATTCCGCCATGACGTTGCGTACTGATTTACCACCGATGGTTAAATCGAGGCGATTGGTGACTTGAAGCAACCCATCTCGCATAGATTCGAAATCTAAACGCCGTCGATTCATACGCCAGCACAGATTGTTTTCAGGATCGATCTGTGCGTACTTTTCATGATATGCACTTGATTGCTGATAGGTGGCTGACTGCATGATGTAGCGATGTAACGATTTGATCGACCAATTATGTTCGACAAGCCAGGTTGCTAAGTGGTCAAGTAGTTCAGGATGAGATGGAGGGGAGCCTTGAATGCCAAAATCGCTGGGCGTGGTGACAATCCCTTGACCAAAATGGTGCTGCCAAACTCGATTGACGATCACTCGTGCAGTCAGTGGGTTGTTAGGAGAAACAATGGCATCTGCAAGTTCCAGACGACCGCTTCCATCTTGAAAAGGCTTGTTGCTGACGTCTTTGAAGAAACGTAAATATCGTCTCGGAACAACTTGAGCCAATTTCCCAGGATTCCCTCGTTTCATCACGCGAGATTCAATCATCCGTTCGGCATCTTGTAGCACAAGCATTTGCGCTAACTCAATCGGCAGGTTAGCACGTGCAGCATCCAGTTCGCTGTTTAACTTTTTGACTGGTCCTTGAGATTTGCGATCTGGAAACAGTTTCAGCACCTGGAAACCGTGGAAAGCAGTTTTCAAGGGAGAAGCAGATCTAAAAAAAGTTTGATAAAATTCTTCCTTCAAATCATCGGGAAAGGAAACCTCGATTTGCTGGTTGTCAGTTTGCAATGCGTCTCTTTGCTGCTTTGTTTGAATTGCCAATTCTGCATAGGCTTTGATGACATCGTTAAATGAGTTCAGTTCTTGTTCAAGAAGATAACTCGTGATGAAAGAGTTCGCTATGGGATCCTTCTCTGTTTTTTGTGTCTTTTGTTGCTGCAGCAACTTCTTTGATCGCTGGGGAAAATCTTCTTTGTGTAGTTTGGCAAGAGTGTGCCAGGGAAGCATCACCGGAGAGTTTTCGGATTCGCTCATAGACAGAAATTGTTGCCAAAGCTGTAACAGCTGAGGATTTAAATCGTCACCATCCACGACAACATCAAATAAAATCGTATCTGGTCCACTGCGATTTGCTTGAGCCAAGGTAAGGTAATCTGCTAGTCGCGTTTGGGCGTCTTGCATGACTTTGTTGTATTGATCTAAATAATGAGTATTCAAATCTCCCGCAGCTTTTCGAACTTTGTCAGCTGCTTCTTTATGCTCAGCTGGGACAATTTCTCCCATTCGAAACGGCAAATGAAGCGGTGAAATCGAATTTCTAAAAACGCCGTAAAGAGAATAATAATCTTCAGCTGAAATGGGATCGTACTTATGATCATGACACCGAGCACAACCCACGGTTAAGCCCAATAATCCGCGAGTGACAACGTCGATGCGGTCTGCAATGATGTTATGCTCATCGTTTTTCAGATGAGGCCCAATGACAATAAAACCCAAAGCTGCTAAAGATTCGTGAGGGATTTCAGAAGCAATTTTATCTGCAGCAAGTTGTTCTCTCAAAAATTGATTGTACGGTTTGTCTTCGTTAAAGCTGTTGATGACATAACCTCGGTAAGTGTATGCGACTCGAAAATCCTGCTTTTCAAAAAAGACATAACCTTTCGTATCTGCATAACGAGCCAAATCCAGCCAGTATCGCCCCCAACGCTCCCCGTAATGTGGAGAGGCAAGCAGTTGATCTATTTCCTGCTTGATTATTTCAGGACTTGAAGAAGTTTGGAATTGCTCAACCTGTTCCCAGTCAACTTGCAAACCTGTCAGATCCGAAGTCATTCGGCGAAGTAAAGTCTTTGAAGGGGCTTGGGGTGATGGTTGGAGGCCATTGGATTCCAGGCGAGCCAAAATGAAATGGTCAATCGGGTTCGCAGGCCATTCTTTATCCTGAACTTCTGGGATCTTTGGGTTTCGGACAGGCTGAAACGCCCAGTGCTTGTGGAAATCGACCACATTTCTATCGTCTTGAGGATTCGCTGATGTTGGCCAGGCTGCCCCTGACTTAATCCACCTGATGAGGATATTAATTTCGTCTTCGGTCAGATCCTGGTCGGGAGGCATCTCAAAAGACTCGCGACGAACAGCCTCTATAAGAAGGCTGTTTTCTGGTTGATTGACGACAATTGCCGGTCCGCTCTCCCCGCCTTTGAGCATGTGATGAAGTGAATCTAGACGTAATTCTGCAAATTGTTTTTTGGAGCCATGGCATTCGAGACAATGCTTCTCCAAAAGGGGGCGTACTTTTTTTTCAAAAAAGATGATTCCAAGAGTGTTCTTTTCCGGGATCGTTTTTTCTGCTCGCAATGTCCCGCTCAAACAAAAACAAGCGGTTAACAAAATTAAAAAATGATGCATTAAACCCTCGACTCGCCAAGAATGATACCTTTTAACAATCCTTTGAATAACCATCACTCGATTCAACAGATATGTTTTTCAATTGCAGCTAATGCTTTATTTAAATCGCCACTACGCAGAGCTTCGACAACAGTGAGATGCTCTTTGTGGATATCAGCGAAGTCTTTGTAGCGTGAATGAGATTCTCTAAAGTGATTGCGCACACGGGCAACAATAGATGTCCAAATTGCAATCAGATCTTTTGAATTCGAAAGATTGACTAACGAGCGATGGAAGGCCAAGTCATGCTCAGCAGTTGACATCGTATCACTGTNATCGCAGGCAACTTTCATCTTGTTCAATATCTGATCCCAAGTCTGAAAATTCTGTGCGGTCAATTGATCAAAAAACAAACGGACTGCGTATTTCTCCAATGTGCANCGAATCGGTATCAGCAATTCGGTGATCTCGTTTGGGGCAGGGCTAGAAACCAAGGCCCCTTTGTTGCGATCTGTTTCAACAATCCCTTCCCAGGTGAGTTGCTGAATGGCTTCGCGTATTGGGCCACGACTAACCTCGAATCTTGTAGCCAGTTCAGTCTCTCGCAGACGATCACCTTCTCTTATCCGACCAGAAAAAATGTCGTCTCGAAGCCGTTCAACAATTTGCTCGCCCAGTCCACGGACTAATTTCAATTCACTCATAAGTNACCCTTAATGGTACGTTGATTTGCTCCTCTCGACATATTGTTGATTGTTAACAATCAATTGTCAACCATGTATTGGATAATTCTCTAGTTTCCCTAATAGTCTTTAGTAAAAGGTATAACTGGAGTTCCCCGCGAATAGTGGGCGCTTCGGTTAGGTTATGCGAGTCGTTCAAATTCTTCGGGGCTGATGTAGCCTAACGAGGAATGAATTCGCTC
>JAESQE010000358.1 GCA_016765335.1 Planctomycetaceae bacterium | reverse complement strand
TGTTTGAAGATTGCACGCTGGTGCATGGGGACAATGCTGTCGCCATGTCGTACGCCAGCCACTGTGTTCGCGCGAAGTTCATCGGCTGCCGAATGATCGTGCTGAACTTCACTCAGCCGGAAATGGGTGGGAAATCAACCGGTATCCTTTGTACACAGGGCCACTTGGCCACTGGTCGACTGCACGTCGACCTGGAGAACTGCATCCTGGCTGGTTGTAGCGTTTTCACTCCCGGACCGGATTCCAAAGCTGTCAGCTACACCACCAAGGGCAAGGTTCAGGCCTACGTTCAGTTTAAGCAGTCCCTGCCCAAGGGATTCGAGCGACTGGGACGTTGGCCTACTGAATTCTTCTCCCAGATGGCCCCTCCGCAAAGTCCGACAAAGCTGAAGGACAGAAACGACGCAAGAAAACAGTGATCGGCGCCTTCGATCGGCCTTATCCTCGATTTTTTCCCTGCTGTAATGGGCCCCAAAACTGGACAGGTTGATAAGGTGTAATTTCCAGTAGGGAGATAACCGACCAGGAGGTCCAGCAGATGGGCTGGCTTCAGGGTTTGCTTTTGATTTGAGCATCGAGGCTCCAGAGTTGGTGCCGGGAAGCAAAACGAGAGCGTGACTCTCGTCAGCGAATGTTCCGCGTCGCGAAGATCACAGTGGCAGCCCTTGCGGTTTTGATTTTGTCCGGCGGAAGTGTTTCCTATTATGTCATCAACGGGGAAATGAAACGAGCCACCGCAGCCGAGGGTATTGCAGTAAAAGCTGAAGGAGAGGCCAAACCGATTGTTGAGTTTCTTGAACATGAAGGCCCTGTCGTTGCGATGGATGTTTCACCCGATGAAACGAAATTGCTTTCGGTTGTCAATCGTGGGGATCAAGAACAAAGCAGCGAGACTGCTCAAACCGTTATTTATCTTTGGGGTCGCCAGACCGGAAAAATTCTCGGTAAGATGTCCGGCCATACCGCTGCGGTGACATCGGTTGCATACTCTGAAGACGGGGTGCGACGCCGGGCCATCGGGGAAATGAAATCCTGACTCTCAATCGACATCAACAGGAAGTGACATCAGTAGACTTTTCCGTGGATCTACTCAACGTGGTGACTGGAAGCCGAGATGGAACCGCAATGATCTGGCCTGCGATGGATTGGAAAAATCCACTCGAAAATAAACCTGGGATTCCCGTGCCGTTGAATGAGTGACGTCGTTGCAACGCACCAGATTCTCCACCTCGTCGGTGCGTCATGACGCACTCTGCAAACTCACTTGGCAATGGTTACAAACCGAGAGCCTGGTTGATGCTTTGCTTGGCTTGGCTGCAAAGAGCTTCTGCTTCGGTTGCTTCGGGAGCTTCTGCGATGACTCGGATGATGGGTTCGGTATTGCTGGCACGGACCTGGACCCAGCGGTTATCCCAATCTAATCGCAAGCCAGCTCCTTCGGTTGGCGTTGCATCAGGATAATTTTTCTTCAATGCCCGACAGGCATCCTGGACAGCATTTTGTGGACAGGTGAGTTTCGATTTGACAATCGCGTAGCTGGGAATGGACTGGACCCACTGCGAAAGTGTGCCGCCTCGGCTTGCCAGACCATCAAGTGCGTAAGCCATTGAAACGAAACTGTCTCGCACAAATCCGACCTGCGGCTCAATCATGCCGCCGTACTGATTTCGCCAACGCTCCCAGGTCGATTCGCTCACTTCCATAGTTTGCAGAACAACCGCCAGCTCCTGGCCAGCATTGAGCATCGCTTCGCTATCACGCAGCTTTTTAACAATTTGTTCCGGCGTTTGCCGTTTACGTTTCTTTACCATTTTCGAGTCTCCTTTGGCATTTCAAATCGGTTAGACTCTCATAACACGTGGATCAACCTTTGGGGAGCATGCCACTTGCTGATCGGTTCGGATCGGGACCGTATCACTTGCCCAAATGCTTCCGCTGCGCGGTCGTTAACTCAACAGCAACTTTCAAATTCGAATGCGACATCCTTGCCTTCCATGACAGAAATAGCGATAATAGGAATTCTTAATATCTTCTCCTCAGCGGAGCAAAAATACCACATATTTAACGGCAGATGCAATTCTACGTCACTGTATTAAAAGAGTGTATTTTCACCTTCCGTGCCGGCAAAGCTGCTCAGGATGATTTGACCGTATTGCTGATTGAAAAAAATGCTGCAACTTAAATCGCGTTTCATAAAGAAATCCCGGCTGGTCTCGGTATCAAGTTACCGAAACAGGCCGGGATTTTATGAATGAGGATTGCCTGACAATCATCTCGCTGACAGTCCCTTACCGTGGGGGAGGAGCGATGTTGCTTCCTGGCTGATTACGATCGCGAGCATGATCATGCCCATCATTCTGCTTTCTTGGCTTGACCCCCACATCATTCATCAGGTGGTGGATGGTAGCTTCAATCAGTTCCAGGTGACTCTGGATTCCCATGCTTGTGTTATGATGAAGATCACGAGCCGAATGCCATTGTGAAACTTCACCTTGAACATGATGAAACTTTTCATCAAGTCTACTGACTTCCCTTGCGATTTCGTCATGATGACCATCGTGTTTCTCTTTGTGAATGTATTTTGAGATTTCCAGCATCTGGTATGCTTCCCGGTAAACGTCATCAAAGCCCCGGTTGCGAGAATAATTAGAATGCAATTCCAGGCAAAAATCGTTCGTCAGCGATTCTAGACGCGATCCCAGATCTTCTGCACGAGAGAAACTCCCAAAGGCAATTGGTTGACGCCTTGTGCTTAAGTGCTGGTCTGGACGAACAGAATATGTTTGGGGGTGATAGTAGTAGTTACCATTTTCTTGATAGTAAGTTCCATGTTGTCGCGAATTGCGATGAGGCACGATATAACGGGAATTGTTGTGGATAATATCCTTATGATAGGTACCATAGGAGTACCCATGGCGGTTTCTGACCGTGTGGCTCCTGCTATCAATACGATAGCCCGAACCTCTGTTGTGTGAACGAGCTCGGGAGTGAGGCTGTGCTTGCGCACTACTGCTGACCAGAATCAATGCAACGGTAGGGAGCAGGCAGAGAAAAAGTTGACGTTTCATGGGTACTTTCCTTTTTGGGGATAGAGGGGTAACAAGACAGGGCCAGCGCTAGGTGGCTTAGGCACCCATCTATATCACCCATTTGAAATTGACTCAAAAATAAGATTGTTGTATGGNAAATCGCAATGAATGATGGCTGCAAGATTGAGGAAAACTGTCAAGATCGACTTTTGAAAAACACCGCTCCAAATCAACCCCCTATATTCTCAGGGTGTATCCAGAGTTAACGCTGACCCTGACTACGATGAGAGTACGGAATCGCTGAATTCGGCTGCGTTTCACCCGAACAAAAACGACATATCGGGACTTTCCATAGTTCGTGAGAAACATAAAACACCCGAGCAGGCAGCAAATGGGCGGANTGCTAAAGGATATTCCTGGCAGTCTTCAAGGCCGGAGACTTAAGGAAACGGGGCATTGATATCGCCCCTCGTCCGCTGTTACCAGATGGAAAGATAGACAAATCTCATGCAGAACTACCTGGGATGAATGCAGGTGATCGACGTACTCGTGAAGTGGAAAAAATGGAACGAAAACACAATTAACACTTGATCTCCAAGACAGTCGCTACAAGAGGTATCCTGCGTTGATTTCGAGAAACTTTTCTTTCCAGTAATACTGATCCAGCAACCCGGCTGTTGAGTAGCCCAGTTGATGGTAGGCTGCAAAGATTGCTTCGATGGTGGCTAAGCCCTGGTCGGGGTCTTCAAAGAACTTTGAGGTTCGAGGGTAAGCTGTTTTCCAAACCGGAAGCGAGCGAACGGGAACCTGTTCGTAGTCCATTTCCATTTTCTCGGCCCAGCGCCAAGTGCCATCCAGCACAAGCAATCCCGAAGAAGTATTTGCTTCACTTAGCAGTGGTCCATCAATTCCCAGACGCACATAATTGGTTGGGATTTCGATTTCGTCTTGCGGATAGGTACGGAACTCAAACCCATCGCGACCCCGCAACGGTTCAGCACTGCATTTGCTGCGGCGTTCTTTACGATGCACAACGATAATTGTCGGTAAAGATTCGCTCATAAATAATTTAGGTCTGAGTTGGTGCTGGAGTAAAATTGATCATTAAAAAATAGTTCACCGCAGAGTACGCGGAGAAACGCAGAGGATTATTTTAGTAATCCTGGCCCCAAGACTGTATGCACCTTGATCGCTGCGTCAACGATTTGTCCCGTAATGTCATTAATTTCCATTATTTATNCTCGGCGTTTCTCCGCGTTCTCTGCGGTGAAATAACTTGCCTGCAAAGTGTCGATCCTCAAAGGAAAACATCTCATCGTTCGCAGAGAACTTTTTCTTTATCATCAAGCTTCCGCTTTCAGTTTTTCAACCGCGGCTTCGCTGGCAGCAATCTGATCTTCTAAATCCTTGGCTTCTTGAGGGTCATCCAATTGTTGTTTGACATTTGAAAGCACCTGACGCAGTTTTTGTATTTTGGTCCGATGCACATCCATCTGCTTTTTTTGCTTCTTGTTTAGTCCCATCAGATATTTGACTCCTTCCAGTGGATCAATTAAAAATCGTAGGGGCAGCAGCTACCGGCTGCCCCTACGTTAGCTGCTGCCTTAGATCTGATCCAAAGCTTGTTTCAGATCTGCGATGATATCTTCAACGTCTTCGGTTCCAATCGAAACTCGAACAAAGTCAGGAGTCACACCAGATTCCTTTTGTTCTTCAACAGTCAGCTGCTGATGCGTCGTGCTGGCTGGGTGAATAATCAGCGATTTACTATCGCCGATGTTTGCCAGGTGAGAGAACAGCTTCATGCTATTAATAATTTTGATGCCGTTCTCTTTTTGCTATTCAGCAGACCCGCCTGTAACGCCAAACCCGAAGACAGAACCGCAGCCATTGGGCAGGTATTTCTTAGACAGTTCGTAACTTGGATGTGATTCCAGTCCAGTGTGATTAACCCAGGATACTTTAGGATGATCGTTAAGGAACTCAGCAACTTTCTGAGCATTTTCACTATGACGAGGCATTCTTAAGTGCAATGTTTCCAAACCTTGCAGGAATTGGAAGGCGTTAAACGGACTCATTGCTGCACCGGTATCACGCAGAATCTGTGTCCGTGCTTTAAGGATGTATGCCAGGTTCATCGGGCCAAACGTTTCGAAGAACTTCATGCCGTGATAACTTGGTTCCGGTTCGGTCAGTTCCGGGAACTTGCCGTTATCCCAGGGGAAGTCCCCTTTTTCGATCAGGG
>JAESQE010000357.1 GCA_016765335.1 Planctomycetaceae bacterium | reverse complement strand
TCAAGAACGAAGTTCAAGTCCAGACAACAGTTTTGGCTTGCGATTTGGAAAATCCTGCGGACGTCCTGTCCATCAACGGAGCCAGTGCTGCGTTGGCAATTGCACCTGTTCCTTTCCAGGGACCAATCGGTGCAGTTCGCGTTGGAATGATTGATGGAAAATTCATCCTGTTCCCAACAGCCAGCGAAATTGAAAGTGGCGATTTGGATCTGGTTGTTGCAGGTAATCACGAATCGATTCTGATGATCGAAGGATTCGGAAAACAGATTCCTGAAGATGTCATGGTTGATGCATTGATGTTTGCTCACAGCAACATCGGCGATCTGTGCGACTTACAGAACGAATTGGTTAAAGCCGTAGGCGTGGAACCATTTGAATGGGAAGAGCCGGAAGCGAATCCATTCCTGTCTATCGTTCGCGATAAAATCGGCAGCAAAATCAAAGACGCTCTCAAAAAGACAAAAAAGCAAGAACGTTCAGCAGCTTCTTCACAAGTCCGTGATGATTTGATCGATGAATTGTTCCCAGAAGATGCTACCGAAGACGCGCAAGGCCGTACCGTTGGTCAGCTCAAAGATGCAATTTATCAGATTGGCAACGAAGTTCGCCGAGAGTTGACTTTAAACGGAACTCGCCTCGATGGACGTTCCGGCCCAGATTTGCGAGCTGTGGCATGCGAAGTCGCCATGATACCTCGCGTTCATGGATCTGCCCTGTTTACACGCGGCGAAACACAATCAATGGCAACATTGACACTCGGAACCGTTCGTGATCAACAACGGGTTGAAGACCTGTTCGGTGAACGCAAAAAACGGTTCATGCTCGATTACAACTTCCCATCCTATTCGGTTGGCGAATGTCGTCCGATCCGAGGACCAGGACGTCGCGAAATCGGTCACGGTGCCTTGGCGGAACGTTCTATCCTGCCAGTGCTTCCAGACGAAGAAACATTCCCGTACACAATCCGAATCATTTCTGATATCACCGAATCAAACGGTAGTAGCTCAATGGCTTCGGTTTGTAATGCAACATTATGCCTGATGGATGCCGGTGTTCCAATTCGTCAACCGGTTGCTGGAATTTCCATTGGCTTAGTCAAAGGGGATTCTAGTTACGTTCTGTTGACCGATATCATTGGTGATGAAGATCACTTTGGTGATATGGATTTCAAAGTTGCAGGAACACAAAAGGGAATCACCGGGATTCAACTCGACTTGAAAATCGATGGAATCAACGAAGAAATTATCCGCAAAACATTGGATCAAGCTCGCAAAGCTCGACTCGATTTGCTGAAATCAATGCTGACCGAAATTCGTCGACCACGCAAAGATATTTCAGCTCTTGCACCACGAATTGAAACCGTCAAAATCGATCCTGAAAAAATCGGTCTGCTCATTGGACCAGGCGGAAAAACAATCCGTGCTTTGCAGGAAGAAACCGAAACTCAACTTGATATCAGCGACGATGGAGTTGTCACTATTGCAGCTGCTTCTGGAGCAAATGCAGAAGATGCCAAAGCTCGCATCGAAGCCATGACCGAAGATGTCAAAGTGGGTCGCGTTTATAAAGGTAAAGTTATCGCGATCAAAGACTTCGGAGCCTTCATCGAAATTGCACCTGGAAAAGACGGCTTGTGCCACATCAGCGAACTGTCTGACGGGTTCGTCAAAAATGTTGGCGATGTCTGCAAAATGGGTGACATTCTCGAAGTGAAAGTCATCGCAGTTGATGATCAAAATCGCGTCAAACTTTCTCGCAAAGCTCTTCTGGAATCAACTGAAGAAAAGCCAAGCGAAAAAAGCGATGATAGCGAAGAAGATCTCGGATTTGATGATGACGAGTAATCTAACTAGCTTGGCTTAAAGCAGACGTAACATTTTCTGCCAGCCAACATTGAGATCAGGAAGCTCCGGTAATGACCGGAGCTTCCTTTTTTTATGAAGTCAGCTTTGTAGACAGCTTCATTTCCTATTGCGAGTTCCAATTCTCATTGATTCGGGTAGCTCATACGATCCCGTTCAGGGTCGAGTGAGTGCCGCAGGCACCCGAGGCGATTTGGTTTGAGAGACTCAATTGGCACACGAAGGTGGGTGCAAGCACCGCACCCTACACTAGAATCCCGTTCTGCTAACGCTACAAATCCTACCGGTACGCTGTATGAATCGGTAGGATTCGGGTATGCTGAAACTCTCGAAATTGCCTCGATTCTGAACCCTGATTTGAAGATTGGATTCTGCTCAATGAGTATTCTAAGAAATCAAAATATGAGGATTGTCTTTCTCCTTATATTCTCGATGCCGACTGGTTTGTTCTTTTGCTCTGAGGCATCCTGTGAAGCGGCTCCCGATCAGTGGAAAGCTGGAATTGCCAAGGCGATCATTACTCCGCAGAAAGCGGTTTGGTTAGCTGGTTATGGATCGCGACGAGTTCCTGAAGGGAAGATCCACGACCTGTGGATGAAAGCGATTGCGTTGGAAGACGCCGATGGAAACCGAGCGGTTTTAATTACGAGTGATTTCCAGGGCGTGCCGAAAATCATGTCTGATCGAGTCTTTACTCAACTCGAAAAAAAATACAACCTCAAACGTCATCAGGTGATGTTCACGTTTTCTCATAATCATTGTGGCCCCCGGTTGGGTGACGATTTGATTGATTATTATCCGGTGGATGCAGATCAGGTGAAGCTTGTCGAACAATACACCACGACAATGGTGGAAGAGGCGGTGAAGTTGGTGGGGCGCGCGATTGCAGATCTAAAACCTGCGTTGTTAAGTCAAGGAGTTGGCAAAGCAACATTTGCGGTTAATCGCCGGAACAACAAAGAAGCTGAAGTACCCGGGATAATTGCACGGGGAGAGAAGCTTGCAGGTCCGGTTGATCATGACGTTCCTGTGCTGACGGTTTCGCGACCAGATGGAAAGTTAGAAGCGATTCTGTTTGGTTATGCTTGTCATCCAACCACACTTAGCTTTATGCAATGGTGTGGAGATTACCCCGGGTTTGCACAAATTGAATTGGAAAAGTCTTTTCCGGGCGCGACTGCGATGTTTGTCAACACCTGTGGCGGCGATCAGAATCCGTTGCCCCGGCGAAAAGTTGAATTGTGTCAAAAGTATGGACTGATGCTAGCTGAGGGAGTGAAACAGGCGATGAAGCAGCCACTGTCTCCGGTCACTTCAAAATTGAAAACCGCATTTGACTACGTAGAACTTCCTTATCTGGCGGTTGTCAAACGTGAAGAATTGCAAGTGCTTCTTAAAGATAAAAGAGCAATTCGTGCCCGTTGGGCTGCTCGCATGCTTAGCAAACTCGATCAGGGGGAAGTCTTTTCGCCCAGTTATCCTTATCCGATTCATGCCTGGCAACTGGGAGATGAAATGCTGGTGATTGGCATGGGAGCAGAAACAGTGGTCGATTATGCGATTCGCTTCAAAAAAGTGTTCGGCCCTGGTACCTGGGTGATGGGATATGCAGACGATATGATTTCCTACATTCCTTCTCGCCGAGTTTGGGGAGAAGGGGGTTATGAAGGAGGCTCGAATCTGTATGAATATGGTCGGCCTGCGTTTCGGTGGGCAGGTGATATTGAAGATCGTATCGCCGAAACGGTGCATCAACTTGTTAAGCAGGTTCAGGAATAATCGGTCTGGTCTTTAATGATTTCTATTTGCAGTAACTGGTCGATTAGGGAATAAATATGAGTCATCATGCTTGGTGTCGGTTGGCGATGAAACAGTTGATGTGCGTTTTACTGCTGTCATCGTTTCTGGTTCTGTCTCCTGAGACTTCTTTTGCAGAATCAGAGAAGGCACGCCCTAATATCTTGATTATCACAGCTGATAATCTGGGTTATGGCGATCTGAAAAGTTACAACCCGAATTCCCCGATTCATACGCCACGCTTGGATCAATTGGCTACTCAGGGCGCGAAGCTCACCAGCTTTTATACGGCTTCCCCCACTTGTACTGTTTCGCGTGCGTGTTTGTTGAGCGGACGTATTCCACAGCGTCACGGATTAAAGCAACAATTGTCTGGTTTGAAAGGGAATTATGGAATTGGGTTGAATCAAAAAGAAGTGTTGATTCCCAGCATCCTGAAAACTGCTTCCGTTCCTTATGCAACCGGATGTTTTGGCAAATGGAACATCGGTTTTGCACCGGGGTCACGACCAACCGAACGAGGTTTTGATGAATTTTTGGGGCATGCTTCGGGGAATATCGACTATTACCATCACATTTATGCTGGCAAGCACGATCTGTTTCAAGGCGACAAGGAATTGCATGCGGACGGGAAGTATTCGACAGACCTGTTTGCAGATGCTGCTATTGATTTTATTGATCGTCGTTCAAAACAGAATTCTCCCTGGTTTTGTTATCTGCCTTTTAATTCCCCGCATTTTCCTAGTGCGAGAAATAAAAAGCCTGGTCAGCCGAATCGCTGGCAGGCTCCAGATTCTGCGTTTGAACATTATGAATTTGGCCCGGAAGAAACCGACCCACTCAAACGGTATTATGCAGTAGTGACTGCTTTGGATACTGCAATTGGTCGTGTGTTAGACAGCCTGGATGCAGCCGGGGTGACGGACGATACTTTTGTTTTCTTCTTCTCTGATAACGGGGCATTCCGATTGAATCGTAAGGGGTTGGATGTGGGGATTAATACTCCGTTGCGTTCAGGCGGAGTCACTTGCCGGGAGGGAGGTTTACGGGTTGTTGCGATGGCTCGTTGGCCTGGAAAGATCGAATCAGGCTCGGTTATCAGCGAACCGTTATGGTCTCCCGATTTGTTGATCGCAGCTCAAACTTTAGCTGGTGCCAAGTTGCCTCAAGGGATCACTTATGATGGGAAAAATCCTCTTCCCGTTTTAACTCAACAAGCCAAGTCTGCTCATGAATCCTTCTTTTTTAATTATGGAAAACATGCAGCTTTGAGAAAAAGAGATTGGAAAATTGTTCGTGAAAATTCGAACCAAGCCTGGCAGCTATTCAATTTGATTAATGATAAGAACGAGGAAAAAAATCTCGCAAAAAGTCATTCTGATCGAGCTTCCGAACTCATGGCAGAATACAAACGCTGGCAAGATTCTTTTTGAAGATGATTTAACACTAAGGCACAAAGTACTCGAAGAGAATCATTCTTGATAGAGGGTAATGAAATGATGAATCAGGTTAACACAAGAAGTTGTTGCATGTTTTCGTGGGCGATCTGCTTGCTGGTGGTTGTTTCATTCCCGGGTATACTTGATGCCGCAGAACCGGGTGATTTGTTTCTGAACTATATTAAAAAGTCGGCTGCTCAAATGCACGAAGCCGATTCTGCTCCCGGGACTCTTGAAGATTGGAAGTCACAGAACGGAAAGATCCGAAAACAGTTATTGGAATCGTGGGGAGGTTTTCCTGAGCAGGCTGTCCCTTTGGAACCTCAGATTCTGGGGAAGCTGGAACGTGATGGATATCGTATAGAAAAGGTAATTTTTCAGACGTTGCCTGATGTCTGGATGACAGCTAATGCTTATGTGCCTGATCGAAAAGGTCAACTTCCTGCGGTGCTTTGCGTGCATGGGCATTGGCCTGGAGCCAAGCAAGATCCTCATGTGCAGGCGCGCTGTATCGGGTTGGCAAAACTTGGATTCTTTGTATTGTCAGTCGATGCATTGGGAGCCGGGGAACGTGGTGTCGGCAAAGCGTTGGGCGAATATCATGGAGCAATGATTGCAGCGGCACTATTCCCGGTCGGAAAGCCGTTAAGTGGTCTGCAAGTTTACGAGTATGGTCGAGCAGTTGATTATTTATTAACTCGCGATGAAGTTGATGGCGAACGTATAGGGATTACCGGAGCGAGTGGCGGTGGCAACCAATCGATGTATGCCGGGGCTTGGGATACGCGATTCAAAGCGGTTGTTCCCGTTTGTTCGGTTGGTAATTATCAGGCGTACTTGGGAAATGCTTGCTGTATGTGCGAGGTGGTCCCGGGAGCTTTGCAGTTTACTGAAGAATGGGGTGTGCTGGGGCTGACTGCTCCGCGGGCGTTGATGTTTATCAATGCCACTCGCGATTCGATCCCGTTTTCTGTTGTCGAAGCTCGCAAGTCTCTCAAATTGGTTCAACCGATTTATGGTCTTTATGGTCGCGAAAAGAATGTTCGACACACAATCTTCGAATCGAGACACGATTATAATCAGCCGATGCGCGAAGCGATGTACGGTTGGATGACTTTGCATTTGAAAGGCAAAGGGGATGGGATGCCAATCTCGGAACCGGAAATAAATTTGGAGATTCCTGAAACCTTGCGATGTTTTTCCGGGGAAACTCGCCCGGATCATTGGGTGACAATTCCGAAGTTTGCCAAAAACCAAGGGGATTTACTTGTAGAAAAGTATGTTGTTCCCGGGTCAAAATCCAAGTGGCGGCGTATCGCTGAAACTCGCCGGGACAGACTCGATAAAAAAGTCTTGGGCAAAACTTTACCTGATAAAAATGCAACTTCGAAACAGGTTTTCTCTAACAGTTCTGAAGTTCAGGAGATCACATTCGAATCAGAGCCGGGTATTGAACTGACGATGGAGCTAACGCCGACTCAACAATCGGAGAATTCTGGTACAGTCGTTTTGCTTGGTTTGGATAAGCAAGATGCTACTACTTTAGATGAATTGAAACAGGAGTTGATTCAATCAGGCAAGAATGTCGTTATTCCGACTTTGAGAGCAACCGGAGATTTCGCATGGAAAAGTGACAAAATTCGTAATGCTCCCGATCATAACACTGCCCAGTGGTCGCTGTGGTTAGGGCGTCCGTTGCTTGGGCAGTGGGCGCTTGATGTACGAGCGGCATTAAATGCTCTGGAAGCAAACGGCAAGACAAACGGTAAGATCACTGTGATTGGAGTTGGTCCAGCTGGTGTTGTTGCAATTTGTGCAGCTGCAATCGATTTGCGAATTCAGAAGGTCGTTACCATTGGATCGCTTTCAAGTTATCTGACTGATCAGCCGTATGAAAATCAACGACTCGGAACGCTGGCTCCTGGAATTGTACGCGATGCAGGTGACATCCCGCAGTTAGCCGCTTTGATCGCCCCTCGCAAATTGATTATTTCCGCTGGAGTGAACGGGCAGGGAGTGCCGCTGAGTCAAGCAGAGTTGAATCAACAATTCGAGTACACAAAAAAAGTGTATGAGCTGGAGCAGGCCACCAGGAATCTTGTGCTTTTACCTCAAAGCTCACCCACTGAACTGATCAATCTCTTGAGATAGCCTCAGGAAATGTGAGTGGGATTGATTTTTCAATCCGTCCGGCGGTTGGTTAATGTTAACTGCCAACATATTTACCATGGCAATTGCCGCAGCTCTTGTTGAGGATCTCGAAGCCTTTTTTGTAGGTTTCGAAGTCATCAGACTTGGCCCCTTCGGTCATCATCAGGCTGCCTTCAATAAGTTCCCTGCAATAAGTCCGATAGTCATCCTCATCGGCAAAGACATAATCTTCCTGATTGACGACTTGTCCGATCGCTGCAAGTAAGGCAGCACGGGCCAGAACATCTTCAGAGTTAGACTTCATTTCGTCTTCGCCGCTGATGGTTGTGCGAAGCCAGTCTTGATTTTCTTTGACTTTCTTCATCAACAAGTTGCGGTCTGCGACATCACTAAAAACGGTTTCGTCATCTGAATCGGGGAGTTCTGCTGGTGATCCCCCATCGAGAATTTCAATGATATTAAGGAATGGGGTTTCTGCTTTTTC
>JAESQE010000356.1 GCA_016765335.1 Planctomycetaceae bacterium | reverse complement strand
GCAAACAAATACGCGAATGCGTATAACGTCGGTGCTTGGAATTGATGAAACACCTATGAAACAGGAGAATTCCAAGTCCTGGCTGTGGGCGTTTGTGGCGAAACAGTTTTCGGTTTTTCAAATTCGCCCCACGCGAGCTTCCGGAATACTGGAGGATTTGCTCACCGACAAGTTTTCCGGCATCGTCACCTGTGATCGAGCAAAAAGGTACTGGAAACTGAACCAATTGCAGTGGTGCTGGGCTCATTTGAAACGAGCCCACAAAAAGAATACAGGCAAAAGATGGCTGACAGTTCGCTCGATTTCGTCAAAGAACTTGGCGAGAATCTGTTGAGTCAAACTCGCATTCTGTTTCGTCAATATGCAAGATGTTGTGATGGGACAATTTCGCGTGAAGGTTTGAAAAGATCGTTGGGGAAAACTCACAAAAAGATCGCGTCCCTGTTGCTGCGCGGTCTGGAGTGCGATGACACTAAAACCTCGGGCACGTGCCGGGAGTTGTATTGGTATCGTGAGCGATTGTGGAGATTTCTGGATCACGCTGGCATGGAACCGACTAACAACGCGAACGAGCGTTGCGTCATCCGGTCATCTGGCGAAAACGATCGTTTGGCACCCAAAGCGAAAGTGGTAGCCGTTTTGTGGAGACAATGTTGACGATCATCGAAACTTGCCGTCAACAAAACCGAAATATTTTCGAGTACGTCACCGAGTCCATGACCAACACATTCGCCAATCAACCACCCCCATCCCTGCTCCCCAGGGTGTGAACGGTTACTGGGTAAAGCAAGATTAATCCTCAGTTGGAATGTAGCCATCAACCGCAAGGACTTTTGGGAGGCATCGTCCCCTAGATGACCAGTAGTTAGGGAATGCGGATTGATAGTTAGCAAAACGATTCTTTTTCGGCTTTGTTGCTGTTCCGAGAATTTAGAGAAAATTTCGGAGTTAGTGAATCGGTAGACCACTAATGAATGCCGTGCATTCTTCGTGAAAGAAAGGGAGTGATGAGAAAGAGGAGTACGGCGAACATGGTAGCAGAAATGGCCAGCCATTCGAAAAGTGTGCCGTAGACAGCCATCGTTTCATGAAGCGGAATCAATGATTGATCAATTCCTTTTTCGGGGAGTACAAAATGAGTGGCGACCTTTGCGGCTAGGAAATTTGCGGTAGAAATGGCAAGCATCGAAGTCCCCATCATCATTCCTACGATTCGCGGTAGAGACAGTTGAGGCACTGTTGCGTAACAGACCGAAACGATTACTAAGTCAGCAATACCGAACAGTATGTATGCTGCGATGAGCCAAATTAAACCAATCTTTCCCGCTTCACCAAATGAGGCAATTGCGCCGCTTAATAGTCCAAATCCAGCCGCCATAAAGAGCATCGTGATTGCATATTTTACTGGGGTGCGTGGATTCTTACCGTTACGAGCAAGAGCGGGCCAAAGCCATGCAAAAAATGGAGCCAGCAGCACAACTGACATCGGCATTATACTTTGCAACTGCGAGGCTTTAATTTCTCCTCCTGCAATGAACCGGTCAACATGCCTGTCTGCAAAAAGATTCAGCGAACCTCCGGCTTGTTCAAACAGAGTGGCAAAGAAAGTTAATGCCAGTTGGAAAACTAGTAGAACAAGCATGCGATCACGTTCGACACGACTGCAGAAAAATATCGATAGGACTAAGAGGTAACCAACAACGACAGCAGAAAATATACCCAGTAAGTAGCCAACCACGACCGTCTGTTGCACGAGTAACCAAAAAACGATAACCGCCCCAAGAGCTGACAAGTAGATTAAATGAGCAGATGTGAATGGGCCCCAAACTCGTTTTTTTAAATCACTTGAAGCAGGGGGAGCTGAAGTTCCTTTCAGGTATCTTCCGCCAAAAACAAAGATAATTAATCCGCAGAGCATCCCGATTCCGGCAGCTCCAAATCCGTAAGACCAGCCATATGTTTCTCCTAGATAGCCGCAAACACCCGCTGAAAGAGCTGCTCCGAGCATAATTCCCATTTGAAACAATGTGTACGCGGAGGCTCGGCGCGGATCCTCCCGGTCGTAAAGTTGGCTTACAATTGTTGCAATATTCGGTTTCAAAAAACCAATTCCAACAATCAGAAGGGCGAGAGACAGGTAGAATACCTGCAGTGCCCATTCATCGTGAATCACTGTTTCAAGACCATTTGATGAGACCACAGCTTGACTGGCAGCTCCTTCGAATGCCATTCCGAAATGGCCCAGGCACATTAAAATGGCCCCAAAAATAACAGCAATTCGCTGTCCCAGATAACGATCAGCAAGCAAGCCCCCAATCACAGGCGTGGCGTACCCTAACGCGACATAAGAACCATACAAACCTAGTGCGACTTCATCAGAAAACAAAAAGTGCTTGGTCAGATAAAAGACGAGTAGTGCACGCATCCCATAGAAACTGAATCGCTCCCACATTTCCGTTAAAAAAAGGACATACAGCCCCTTGGGATGTCCCAACAGATCTCCCGCTCGTGGGCCTGTAGAGATTCTCTGTGGATCGGTGCTCGAATCCATCAATGCCTCGTCTTTTAGTGAATAATTTATACGGGTCTGGTGGATATAAATACGATATTAGACTAGTGGCTCATCCAAGCTGAATTGACAGATGATCAACACCAGGCGAGCACGCCAACGAGCGTGCGGACTATTTCGGGTAACGTGTGGAAGTAGACGCCCAGGAAATATTGATTGACGCTGTCCTGCAAACTGCAAAACAAATTTCTGAACAACTTACGGCTTTATGATTTAGGGGTCAAATCACTTCTCCGTTAAATTGGTCAACTGACTACTTCTTCAGAGTACTGACGCGATAGTGTTTTTGATCTGGTTGGAATAGTTCTGGTTGCCATGCAGCACCTAACCCAGCTGATTGAGGAATAGGAAATCGTCCCCGTTCGATGACGATTTCTGTGTCAATAAGTTTGGGGTAAAGCAAATGCACATGAGCACGTACGCTTTCTTGCCAGGCGACATTATTCGATGTTGCGGCAACCTGAACTCCAGCCAGTAAAGTAAACGGCCCTGTGCAATCATGCATCACGACTGGTATATTGTAAAATTGAGCCAGCCGAGTCAAATTCCTAGTTTGGGAAATCCCTCCCACCCAAGTCGGGTCAATCATCACATAGTCGGCTGCTTGCTTTTCCAAAACGAGCCGATAATCGTCGGGACCATTGAGCATTTCACTAACCGCCAGCGGGATTCCCGCTTTTCGACGAAAATCAGCAAGCGTATCAACCGAATCAATCCTCAGCAGATCTTCTGCCCAAAGGATTTTATATTCTCTGAGTCGCTCGGCAATTCTTATCGCCATTGGCAATTGAAAAAATCCGTGACCATCGATAATTAGCTCAATCTGATCCCCCAATGCTTCCCGGATTTTCTGGAAAGGTTCCAATCCTTTTTCAACATCATGGTGAGAGACATAGAGCGGGCCATTTGTTTTATGGGCGGCAAAATCCAGTGTCCACGTTTTGAGGGCAGTGTATCCGTCAGCAAGTAATTCTTGAGCAAGCTGAACGGGTTCATGAATGACAGACCAATAATCATTGAGCGGACCAGAGTTACCAATTGGGCCATGACCGGGCCACACATGCCCCGAGGCAGTATCAGTTCTCGTTCCGTAAGAAGGTCCCCCACAGCTGTTGTATGTGGGAATTGATTCTTGAACGCAACCTCCTAATAATTGCCAGATGGGAAGGTTTGAGACTTTCCCAAAAATGTCCCAGAGAGCCAGGTCAATGGCAGAAATTGCTCGTAGTTCGGCTCCACGCGATCCAAAGTTTGTGCAGCGCTCGTAAAGAAATCGCCAGTGTGCTTCAATATTGAGCGGATTTTTTCCCAGCAAATAATGATGCATCCAGTCATGAATTAAACTGGCAGCGGCCTCGGGAACATAATAGGTTTCGCCACATCCGATGACTCCTTCGTCAGTGTGAATCCTTAACAGCATTAACCCTGGCATGATGTGCTCAGGGATTGATGTTTCTAGTTTTATTATTTTCATCCGAGATCCTAAATGACTCATTCCATAATACGGAACTTTAGTCTTAGTTTGTTGCAAATGACGCACCTAGGTGAGCAGTGTAAATATTCTGCACAATAAAGTCTCTGTGATAATAGCACGAAATCGGTTTTGAATCTTTTCACTTTGACCAAATCGAGAGCACAACCGGCGGCTGTCAAGCTGCTTATCGTCAGGAAATTGTCGCGTCGAGCTTGTGCTCTGTTAACCAGTTCCATCAAAAGTTCGAAAGGTGTACGATACATCCGCCCCACTCTGTGCGACGCGAAATCCCATAACTCGTTTCGAACAGTGGCGTTACAATCTTCTCCCATACGAAAAGGTAACATTTCAAGCTTGGAAGTAGTTTCAGGTAGATCCATATGGAAAATTCCGGGTAAAGTGTATACTTAGGTCAAAACATTTTGATGTTCCCTCTGAATAAACCCAGTTTGTGAAATTCAAATTTATGATTTTTCGCCTGTCTATACTGTTTGTGGTCCTGTTCACAATGCTAAGCGTGCACTGCGCCAATCTGATTTCAGAAGATACGGCACAGCCAAATCCAACTGCGGGAACTGTGTTTTTCAAGAAACAAGTTCTTCCGATTCTGAAAAAGCGGTGCTTCGAATGCCACAGCCACGAAAGCGGTGAAATCAACGGAGGATTAGCTCTCGGTTCACGTAGTGGATGGGAACTCGGCGGAGATTCTGGACCTGCTGTTGTTCCTGGAGAAACGAAACAGAGCCTGATCATTGAAACGATCCGATACGGCAATGTGGATTTGCAGATGCCTCCAGATGGTAAGCTCTCTGAATCTGAAATTATTCTTTTAGAAAAATGGGTCGCAATGGGTGCCCCTGATCCGCGTCGCACAGATCCTGTGATCTCAAAAAAAGGAATTGACATCGAAACGGGACGCAAGCACTGGGCTTTTCAACCTGTTCGTGTACCCAAAGTTCCTGATGTCGCAGAGACGAACTGGCCACTCGATGAGATCGATTCATTCTTGCTGGCCAAGCTAGAACTGGACCAGCTTCATCCAGCAGACGACACAAGTCGTTATACTTGGCTACGACGAATCTCATTGGATTTGACCGGACTGCCTCCCACTCCACAAGAAATTGAAGCCTTTATTGCTGACTCATCTGATGATGCCTACGCTCGCGTTGCAGACCGCCTGCTTGACTCACGAGCCTATGGCGAACGCTGGGCGCGGCATTGGCTCGATTTAACCGGATACGCTGATCAGATCGGGACAGCCAACAAGGTGTATGCTGAGTACGGATGGCGATACCGCGATTATTTGATCGATGCATTCAACTCAGACAAACCATTCAACCAATTCATCCGAGAACAAATTGCTGGCGATTTGCTTCCAGGAACAGTGGAAGAAAGAGCTGCGGCTATTACAGCAACGGGGTTTCTGCTACTCGATAATATTGAAGTCGGCGAATCTGATAAAATGAAGCTGGTGGTCGACGTGGTCGATCAACAGCTCATTAAAGTGGGCACCGCATTTCTTGGAATGACATTGGGCTGTGCTCGCTGCCACGATCATAAATTCGACCCCATTTCCCAAAATGAGTACTATGCGTTAGCTGGAATATTCAAGAGCACCGACTCGACTCATAAAGTAAAATACGGTGTCTGGAGCGGAATCAGATCTGCTCAGTTACCAGAAACAACAGCACAGCAAACTGAACGTGATCTCAAAACCCAAAAGCACAAAAAGCAACTAACCACTTGGATACAAACGCGGGATGCAATCCGCAAAAAAGNAGATGCACTGGAAAAAGACAGTGACGAACGCAAGAAACTGGAAGCTCAAATTCCCAATTTGAATCGAAACATTCAGCATGCCGAGTTTTTTGTTCCGACTGCTCCGCGAGCTTATGCCGTGGGTGATGTCGAAAAACCTAGCGACATGAGAATTACAATCCGAGGGAATCCACATGCATTAGGAGCAGTTGTCCCTCGTGGTTTCCTGAAAGTCATTTCTTATTCGCCACCGAATAAGATCCCTGCCAACCAAAGCGGTCGTCTGGAATTGGCAAATTGGATCGCTAGCCCTCAAAACCCGCTGACTGCTCGTGTGACCGTGAACCGAATCTGGCAAAAACTTTTCGGTGAAGGACTGGTTCGCTCAAGTGATTATTTTGGCCTTCGTGGAGAATCTCCCTCTCATCCGGATTTACTCGATTTCCTTGCCCACCGGTTTGTTCAGAATGGATGGTCACAAAGAAAACTGATTCGTTCTTTAGTATTGAGCCGGGCCTATCGAATGGGCGGAACATACAACCCACAAGCAGCTGCTAAAGATCCTGAAAACAGACTGCTTTGGCGAATCGCCCCGCAACGACTCGATGCAGAATCGCTTCGTGATTCACTTCTGTTGGTCGCAGGCACCTTGCAGCCTTCAAACGGAGGACCGGCATTGGCACTGGAATATCCCGAAAACGTATCCGGCCTTGGCCCAAACAATGTCAACCCGCCATCATTCCATCTCAATAAATACTATCCAGGTCAAAAATTTCAACGAACAATATATTTACCCATTTTGCGATCCGGCGCTCAACCTGCTCCAGCTGAATTACGAAATCTATTTGATTTCACCCAGCCAGCAGAGATTGCCGGGCAACGTCCAATCACAACCGTGCCGACCCAAGCTTTATTCCTGATGAACAGTAGCGAAATCAAAAAACGAGCTGCTGAGCTGGCTGCAAGAACAGCTACGCTAGACGACAAGCCGATAGAACCAAGCAAACGAATTGAGAAACTGTGGTTGCTGACCTATTCTCGCCCGATAAACAAAGAAGAAAAAGCTGAGACCCTTAACTTTCTGAACTCTCAGACTGATCCTCAATCAGCCTGGATCGAATTGTGTCACGTATTATTTGCATCAAATGAATTTTTAATGAGACTTTAACGAATGATCACACGCAGAAATCTTCTCCAAACTGCAGCTTGTGGATTCGGCGGCTTGGCTTTAAATAGCTTGGCCCATGCAGCTTCGAGTCCCTCTGGAATTAATGCTCCTCATTTTCCGCCCAAAGCCAAGCGAGTCATTTTTCTGTTCATGGGGGGTGGGCCGTCTCAACCCGACCTGTTTGATCCTAAAGATTACATCAAAAAGATGCACGGTCAAAAGGTCACTCCACCGATTAAAGATCACCAGCTACGTACCGGGGTCGAGAAATTTCTGGCACTTGCTCCTGGTGCACCGGTACGTCCTCGTGGAAATTGCGGCATGATGATATCCGATCTCATGCCCAATATGGCTAGCATTGCAGACGACCTTTGTATGTTGCGAGCCATGCAAGCCGACAGCAAATCGCACCCGACAGCAACTCTTCAAATGCATACCGGAGTCATCACTGAAGCTCGTCCTTCGCTCGGTTCATGGATCGGATACGGCCTCGGCTCTGAAAACAACAACCTTCCCGGATTTCTCACCATTCATCCCCAAGCCGATGTTCGAACTTACGGCTCTGGATTTCTGCCAGCCTCTTTCCAAGGGACACCGCTTACGGTCCCGAAAGACAACAATACACCAGCTATTAAATACCTCACAGATAACGAATCCGACGACACGAAACAGCGTTCNCGTCTCAAATTACTCCAGGGAATGAATCTCCGCTTGCTNGAACGTTACCANAGAGATACACAAATGGAAGGAATTATCNGCTCGTTTGAACTAGCCTACCGAATGCAAATCGCCACTCCAGAACTGGTCGATATTTCTGCTGAATNCAAAGAAACCCTTGATCTTTACGGAATAGGAAGTGGCCCAACTGNTCGCAATGGGAAAGCCTGCTTGTTAGCCCGGCGTCTCAGTGAAGCTGGTGTCCGTTTCATCCAGGTAACCATTGATGGCTGGGATCATCACGGCAACATACGCTCTGCACTACCGCATTCTTGCAAAGGTTCCGACCAACCGGTCGCTGCATTGATTACAGATCTTAAAAGGCGAGGCCTGCTCGATGACACATTGGTCATTTGGACCGGAGAATTTGGCCGCAGCCCTTGGAGTCAGGATTTGTCAGGAACTTCACCGATTGCGACACACGGTCGAGAACATCAACAGGAAAGCTTTTGCACAATTCTTGCTGGAGCTGGGGTAAAACCGGGAATTACCTACGGCGAAACAGATGACTTCGGATTCTTACCCGTTGCTGGCAAAGTCCACTTACACGATCTCCATGCAACGATCTTGCATCTGCTCGGGCTCGATCATAAACGGCTCACACACCGGCATGCTGGAAGAGACTTTCGCCTGACAGACGTTTACGGCAGAGTTGTCAAAGAGATCCTGACCTAATCCGCGCGGCGCAAATGGCAATTCGGTATCGCAACATCACTTTGATTTTCTTACATGGATAACAACACATGAACCTCAACCCTTCTCGATTACTTCTTATATTTCTGGTTGGCTGTTTGTCATTGGTGTTCAGTGCCAGTGCACAAGCTGCCGAGCCGATTCCTATTGGTTCCCGGCTCGAGCCACTGGTCGATCATGGGCTGATTGATTCTCTAAAAGGAGGAGCTAGTCTCGAGTTGCATTCCCCTCAGCCCCGTGAAATTGCTTTTAAGTTCGATCAAGCATGGGAAGGAAACGCCAGTGGTTATTGCACGCTTTTCAGGGATGGTGACATCTATCGCATGTATTATCGCGGGAGTCGTTATTTGATTGATAAGAAACCGCTCCGCATGGCACATACGGAGACGGTTTGTTACGCAGAAAGCCAAGACGGAATTCATTGGACCCGTCCGAATCTGGGCATTTATAAATGGGAGGGGGCGAAAGACAATAACATCATCTTTATGGGAAGCCCCGAAGCCCACAATTTTTCCCCTTTCAAGGACATCAATCCTGATTGTCTCCCTGGACAACGTTACAAAGCGGTTGGCGGTACCACTGCCAGTAAAGGACTATGGACTTTTCAATCGGCTGATGGCATTCATTGGGAACGTCTCAGTAAAACACCAGTGGTCACCAAAGGTGCGTTCGATTCACACAACACTGTTTTCTGGGACGCAGAACACAAACGCTATTCCATGTATGTCCGATTTTTCAGCGAAGGGCAATTCAAAGGACTCCGGCTCATCGGTGAGTCTCACTCAAAGGACTTTATCAACTGGTCCGAACCGGTCGGACTCGACTACCCCGGATCACCCCCTCAGCAGATGTATACAAACCAAATCCGCCCTTACTACCGGGCACCCCATATCTTGTATGGATTCCCAACCCGTTATATCGCCAAGCCACTCACGAAACATGTTGAGCAACTGCCACCCGTTGATTTGCGGAAGCAGTTAATTAATTTGGGGCAACGCCTTGGAACGGATCAGGGCGATGGCGTGTTTATGTCGAGTCGAGACGGACTCTCATTCGAACGTTGGGATGAAGCATTCTTACGTCCCGGTCCGGAGGCGGAACATCGTTGGGTCTACGGCGACAACTATTCAAGCTACGGTCTGTTTGAAACGAAATCTGACATTCCGGGATTGCCTAACGAAATTTCGATGCACTTCGACGAAGGAGCCTGGCGCGACGACATCCACCGAGTTCGCCGTTACACGATTCGGCTAGACGGTTTCGTTTCCCTGAACGCCCCTTATGCTGGCGGCTCTATGACGACAAAACCACTCGTTTTTAGCGGTTCCAAACTGAATCTGAACTACGCGACATCGGCTGCGGGAACTTTGAAAGTTGAGATCCAAAACGCCGACGGCTCACCAATTCCCGGTTTCAGCCTGAAAAACTCAACCGAACTTTTTGGTGATTCCACGAATCAGGTGATTAGTTGGGAAAACGGATCTGATGTCAGTTCACTGGCTGGCAAATCCGTTCGGTTACATTTTGAATTAAAAGATGGGGATTTGTATTCGTTTCAGTTCGGGGAAGGTGAGTAGTTGATTAGAGATCAGATCGCCGGGTGTAAAAACCTTGAACAGAGTTGGACAGGAGAATTTGAAAGATTGAACTTTGGGGTCTCTGTTTGATAGTCTTCACATATTCCGGATGATGTGGCCTGTCTTCGAAAAACGGACCTATGTGTTATGAAGGTTTCGCCGTCCTGCTTCTGTCTAGTGACACGGACATGAAAAATCGCTACAAATTACTGTTTACCATGAGTCATAAAAATAGAAAACCTGCACCACCGGCCGCAGAAATTGCCACACAATCCGACACCAATTTGAAAGCAACCGCTTACCACGAAGCGGGACACGCGGTTATGGCGATGTTGCTGGGGCGGCCGGTCGAAAAAGTGACGATAGCTCCCGGCCAGATGCAAAGCGGAATCAGCCGACTGGGTGCGTGCAAGATTCAGAAGGGAAGGCGAAAAGCTTCCAAAGACCCAATGGAGGACGAAGTTCTGATTCTGTTGTCTGGGATGGTTGCCGAGAGACGAGTCACCGGGCATTATTGCCAACTGGGAGCCTCCCAGGATATTCTCCTCGTGAAAAGCCTCCTGTCAGAAAATCGAGCCACAAACGAACGCCAACTGCAGCGACTTGCACGACGAATGGTCGACAAAACCGAAAACCTGCTCAGCGGTGCAGAGCCGACAAAGGCCATTGAATTGATTGCCAACGAGCTACTGGATAAAGAAACTATTAGCGGGAGAGCCGTCCGGCACTTTTTTGAAATCGCGAAACAACAGTGCTCATAACCTGCCTTCTATTGTCGGGGGGACATGCTACACTTTTTTTGAGACAGGCAGATTACTACAAGCCTTGATCTTTCGAATGGATGTCATTGACCCATAAATGTAATATTGAAGCGGATGGCAACAGAAGGCACTTCAGGTATGAATCAACAGCAACTTCCCACTTTTTCCTGGTTGGTCACGGACCATTTGAGTTCAGTCAAAGTGAATAGACCCGATCAGAATGCCAACAAGCTGTCCGTTTNCCGTCGTGCTATGTTGAAATGGGGGACTGCCGGTTTGTCCGGCTTCGCAATGCCTTTCGTTTTGATGGGGAACAAAAATGTTGTCGGAAATACTNATGCAGCAAAGCGTGGGAAGCCTTTTGGGATGGCTACGATCCAGAAGGCTCCGACGATCAACCGTTCTTTGCAAATGTGCCACCAGAGAGCCTTGAAAATTACCGCAAACTCATCCACAATATGCTTGTACTGCACAACGAAGGAGTTGATTACCCTGCGCGTGTTGCCAAACGCTGTCGCCTGTAAACAACGGTCAGAAAACGTAGCGTCCGGCGGGCAAAAAGTGTAGCGATGGTTGCGGGGAAATTCCTGCGAAGGTGGCTGTGGTTCGCAAGAAAGGTGAGTCCTTTTCTTACTTCGTCTTGATCGGTTTNCCGCTTGAGCTTTTTGTGCGGCGACGTTTACAAGCGATNTCTNCTAATCGGTAACTTTCGCCAGCGGTTTCCAGAATATGACAGCGGTGGGTTAAGCGATCCAGAGTGGCTCCGGTAAGACGTTCGCTGCCGAGCACTTCGGGCCAGTTTTCAAAAGGCAAGTTGCTTGTCACAATTAAACTCATTCGTTCATACGCCGTACTGATGACATCAAACAGAAGTTCGGCACCGAGCTTGCTGGCAGGGACGTATCCCAGTTCATCAAGAATCAACAAGTCGAGTTTCGAGAGTTGTCTTTTGAGACGCAGAAGATCTCGGTCTTCGCGGGCTTCCATTAAATGCGTAATCAGTTCGGTCACCTGATAAAAACGAACTTTCTTCCCTTGGCCACAAGCTGCGATTCCACATGAAATCGCCAAATGAGTTTTTCCAGTTCCCGAATTCCCGACCAGCAAAATGTTCTCTCGCTTATCGATGTACTCGCCACGCATCAATTCATTGACAAGCACTTTGTTCACAGAAGGTTGGGCTTTGAAGTCGAACGTCTCCAGAGTTTTGTGAGTCGGGAATTTGGCGGCCTTCAATCGCCGTTCGGCGGCACGGCGTTCTCGTTCAATCAGTTCCAGTTCACTCAATTGCAACAAGTAACCGAGATGATCAACATTATCAGTCGCACAACGAACGGCTACTTTCTCGCACTCATTGAGGATCGTTGGTAATCTCAAATTCTTGAGATGATGTTGCAACAAGACAACAGATTTGGTTTGATTTTTCTTCATAATTTTAACCTCCAAGTAATAAGGACTGGTAAGCAGAAACATTAGTCTGAGCAACCTGTACCAGTTTCAGGTGCGGTCGACCGTCTAAACAAAACACCGTACTGGGGACTTCCTGTTGATAATCCAATATCAGCCGAATGGCATCAGCATTAACGACTCCAATATCCAAGGCGTACTGCACAGCGTGCTTCAATTCAGTGATTGAATATCGCTCCAGCAGCCGCAAGACTTTGATAAACTCTCGGGTGCCAATCTCAGCGAGTTCAGATTCCATACGGCGTCTTAAAATCCCAAAGCAAACTGGCAAATCCCAGTTCTCCAACGGCTTGGCGTGATCAAACCCGCCGGGTTTTCGCTCTAAGAGCCCTAAATAATGGACGGGATCGAAGAATGATTGCTCCCGGCCCCAGTGTCTTTTATGTCTGGCAATCAACTGATCTTCAAAACTGAGCCGGACTTCATCGATAGTGGCCACAATCGTAATTTGACGATATGCAAATTTTGTGGGCACCGAATAACTGTTTCTGTCGAAGCGAACCAGAGAGAGTGAATTGGCATTAGCCTGTGCGAGACGATGGGCATCAAAGGTCTGCCTTGGTATGGGCAGCATCGAGGATTGTTCCTCGACAAGCAACACTTGTTTTGCAGAAGGTTTACCTCGCAACTGACGTTTTAAGTCATCCTGGCAACATTGCCATAATTGTTCATTGAGCCTTTCCAAAGAATCAACACAAGGAACTGGAACCAGAAAGTTCCTGCGAGCAAAATCCAAAAGTCGTTCGACATGCCCTTTCTCGTTGGGACGTCTCACCAGACAGAAATGATCTTCATACAAAAAGTGACTTTTCAATCGTGAAAACTCAGTTGTTACTTTTCTTTCGCGAGTTCCGATAATACGGGCCACTGCGATTTTGGAATTATCATAACTGATGCGTTTCGGCACACCACCAAAGAATTCAAAGGCTCGCTTGTGCCCCTCCAGAAAAGACTCCGTACATTCTCTCGGAAAGGCCTGCATGAAAATGGCGTCCGAATAAGGCATTGTCATGACAAACAAGGCCACTTTGGTTAACTCGCCATTAAGTAAAACATCAGCAAATCCAAAGTCAACCTGAGCTTCGCCAGGAGGATGGCTCAACGGCAGGAAAACTTCACGAGACTTTTGTTTCAACTCGCGAATTGCCTCTTGAACAATCGTAATTCCCCCTGTGAATCCATGCTCTTTCTGGAGCCGCTCGAATATCTTTCTGGTCGTATGCCGCTGTTTGCGATGAGTCTTTTTATCACTCTCCAAGTATTCAATAATGGTCGGTAAAAACGAATCGATTTTAAGAACCCGAGTTTTGGTCAACCGATACCCCGGTGGCTCGGTATGCGTCAGGATTTTCTTCAGCGTCTCCCAATGGATTTTGTACTCAGTGCAAGCGCCACGCTTACTAATCTCACCATTGAGAACTCGCCGACGAATTTCAGCCCATTGTTCCATGTTAGTGTACACCGTTACCTCCTGCCTGGTTGAAGTCAGAACTTTCTGAAAACAGAAAGTCTGACCAAAACCAAGCAAGTGGTCATCTGGGCGCTACACTTTTAATCCAATTTACCACTCACCGCTCGGCGCTACGTTTTCTGGCCGTTGTTTACACCCGACTGGGATGATGGCCCCGAGCGGTTTGGTGATACACGCATTTGCTGGCCGGTTGATGACTTCTCGGACAAAGAGCTTCAAGAGAAAATGATTCTTGTGGCACTTGCAGGGCCGGTTGCTGAAATGATTCACACGGGCGATCCCTACCATCCGGCATTAGTGAAAGAGTGGTCCAGCGACTGGGCACAAGCGGG
>JAESQE010000355.1 GCA_016765335.1 Planctomycetaceae bacterium | reverse complement strand
CCGCCCCAACCAATTCACTGCAGCAAGACTTGAAAATACAACAAGATCAAATGACAATCCTACAAAAAAAACATTCCACCGGACACTATTGCCCTTGAGTACTCCTGCAACTCGTGAAATCTGTTGTGGATCACTCTTGTTTTTTGTCCGTTATCATCCGTGGCTAACAAACTCTTTTATCTCAGTGCCCTCTGTGGCTCATTATCTTTGTGCCTTCGAAGCTTGGTGGTTCAGCTTACTTTTTCTTTATACTCGCTCCTCAATTAAAAAAATACTCACACCATGGTCTCATGGTTGTGAGTATTTCATTGTCAGATCGAACAACAGCATCCGCCCGATTTATTTCCCGGAGATGGATTTGAATTTCATGCGGTGTGGCCTTGAGGCTTCTTCGCCGAGGCGTTCTTTGCGTTGGATTTCGTACATTTTGTAGTTCCCTTCGAAGAAGACAACCTGGCTGTTCCCTTCGAATGCAAGAATGTGCGTCGCAATGCGGTCCAGGAACCAGCGATCATGACTGGTGACCATCGCACAGCCCGCGAAGTTGTTCAAACCTTCTTCAAGAGAACGCAGTGTCGCAACATCTAAATCGTTGGTCGGTTCATCCAGAAGCAGCAAGTTGCCTCCCGAGCGAAGCACCTTGGCAAGATGCACGCGGTTGCGTTCTCCTCCAGAAAGATCGCCCACAAATTTCTGTTGGTCCGATCCCTTGAAGTTGAAGCGACCACAATAAGCCCGAGCGTGAATCTTTGTGTTGCCAACTTCGATAGTGTCTGCTCCGCCGGAAATTTCATCGTAGACAGACTTCTTCGGATCCAATGCATCACGGGATTGATCGACGTATGCCAAGTCAACCGTTTCGCCAATTTTGATCTCTCCAGAAGTGGGTTGCTCCATTCCCATGATCATCTTGAACAGCGTCGTTTTTCCTGCACCGTTGGGGCCAATGACTCCCACGATGCCGCCCCGAGGCAAGTTGAATTCAATATCTTCAAACAGCACCAGGTCCCCAAATGCTTTGGAAACGTGACTGAATTTTACAACCAAATCGCCCAGCGGTTTGGTGATCGGGATTTGAATGTTGGCATCGCCATCGCGTTCGTCAAAGTTCATCGATTGCAGATCATCGAGCCGTTGCAGTCGAGCTTTGTTTTTGGTCGCCCGAGCTTTGGGAGACATTTTTGCCCATTCCAGTTCTCGCTTGAGTTCTCTTTGTCGGTTCGATTCCCGTTTTTCTTCGACTTCAAGTCGCTTCTGTTTTTGCTCTAACCAGGAAGTATAGTTTCCTTCGTACGGATAACCACGTGCGCGGTCAAGTTCCAAAATCCAGCCAGCCACATTATCCAGGAAGTAGCGATCATGGGTCACTGCGACAACGGTTCCAGGAAACTTATCAAGAAACTGTTCGAGCCACGCAACCGATTCTGCATCCAGATGGTTGGTTGGTTCATCGAGCAGAATCATATCGGGATTTGTCAGCAGCAATCGGCAAAGTGCGACTCGGCGTTTTTCTCCCCCGGAAAGATTCTTGATTAACGCGTCACCCGGAGGCAGCCGCAGCGAATCAGCTGCAATTTCCAGTTGGCGATCTAATTCCCATAGATTCAAGTGATCGACTTTATCCTGAACGACCGCTTGCTCTTCAATGAGTTTCTCCATTTCCTCTGGAGTCATTTCTTCGCCGAACTGTTCGTTGATTTCATTGTAGCGATCTAAAATCGCTTGAGATTCTGCGACCCCTTCTGCGACACATTCATCAACCGTTTGAGTATCGTCCAGATGAGGCTCTTGAGAGAAGTAGCCAATTTTCGTCCCTTTTGCAGGCTTGGCAATTCCCATGAAATCTTTGTCGATTCCAGCCATGATTTTGAGCAGCGTACTTTTTCCTGATCCGTTGCTTCCCAGCACCCCGATTTTTGCTCCCGGATAAAAAGAAAGCCAAATGCTATCCAGCACGGCTGTATCATCGTAGATGCGGGTCAAATCTTCAATTTGGAAAATGTATTGTTGAGCCATTTTTTTGTAGGCGTTAGGTGATAGGCATTAGGCGTTAGGAATTGAGTCGGTACTCGAAAAAAATCATAACTTTTAATGCACAGATCCCAATGCCTCTTTCAGTATTTCTAATGCTTGTTGATAGATGCCAGGTTGGCTGCTTTCGCGTGGACCAGCGACGTTCAGGATTGAGATTCTATTCTCTTTGAGCCAAGGTTCAATCAATTCGGCATGGAATAATCCCTGAGGATCGATGATCAACAGCGGTTTATCTGTTCTTTGAGCCGTTTTTTGCGTCAAAGCAGTCCCACTTGATAGCGGTGTAGGGGAGATGATCAGCGTTCCATCAGAATCTGCTATGTTTCGCCGGGTTCGCACATCGTATCGGTAGCTTTCGGTTTCCTGAAGCGGATATTTGTCATCCAGCACCCCATCTTCAGCTCTTCGGCCAGCCGGACACNAACCGCCACACGGGATACCAAGGCTCAAGGCAAGATCCAAAGCAGCACGATCCACCCCGGTTTGTCCACCAGAAATAATCTTATTGAAGGGCTTGTCGGAAGTCATTTTGATTGCAGTATCTCGCGAGAAGTGTTTTTTCGTGTGGTATCGTAGCGAGTGTACCGTGTGACATGAAGTCACCGGGGTGTTGTGTTGAAACTTTGCTGCAATTTTTTTTGCAAAGCCGTAGGCAAAACAGGAGAGAGAAGGATTGAAGCTGCATGGGTGAAATCGACCGGTTGAAATGCTAGACTTTGAGCTGCCGCAAGTCGTAAATCCGTAGAGGTTTGCAGTTCGGCTGAGTTTTTTGGAAACCTCTATTAAATTGGTTCTCCTCCTTACGAAGAGGGAGTTAGAGGGGGGGGGAACTGTTTTTTATAACCAAGCTGAATTCGGGAACCTCTATTAATTCAAAAAGACATTGCCTGGCAGGGGATGGACATTCTTGTCTGTCTTAAATGAAGGCATGATCGAACGAAACAGACGCCGAATGTCTGTGCTCCAATTGAATTAATAGAGATTCAATTAGCAGAGGTTCCCTTTTGACACTATCACCCGGTTCAGTCGAGGCGACTAAATTTGAAAGTTATCGTGATTGGCGGCGGCGCAGCTGGATTCTTTGGGGCGATTGCGGCTGCCGAAAACGGTCACGATGTGACGGTCCTCGAGGCTGCCTCGTCCGTATTGGCGAAGGTACGAGTCTCTGGAGGTGGTCGCTGCAATCTGACTCACAGTTGCTTTGAACCCCGCGAGTTGGTCAATAGCTACCCACGGGGCGGGAAGGCTTTGCGTGGTCCCTTCACCAGATTTCAGCCGTCCGACACAGTGAGCTGGTTTGAGTCGCGAGGAGTTCAGACCAAAACAGAGCCGGATGGCCGAATGTTCCCCACGACCAATGATTCAGCGACCATTGTCGATTGTTTGCAAGGCACGGCGGAGGACGCTGGAGCGGTGATTCGTCTTCGAGCCAGCGTGTCGGCAATTTGTAAAAACGACTCGCAATTCTTCGTCACTCTGCAATCTGGTGAATCAATTCAAGCGGACCGAATTCTCATGGCGACCG
>JAESQE010000354.1 GCA_016765335.1 Planctomycetaceae bacterium | reverse complement strand
ATGGATTGCAGCTGCAACTTCGGAAGTGGAAGGCATGGTTACAGCTGGCGGACGAAATTTTTATGGCGGAATTTTAGCACGAGACAGTTTCAACGGTTTAAGACTTTGGAATCGCGACCTGAGAAAAGGAGACGTCGTCAATCCAGAAGATTTTGATCTCCCTCGCATATCTGGCGGCGCACGACCTGTTGCTTCAGATCGTCTTGTATTTACCAAGTTAAAGAATCAAGCCGTTGCCTTAGATGCTGCTACCGGGGAAGTTGTTGTCGAACTGAGCGACATGCAGCAACCAACGAATTTGATTTTTGATGGAACTCGCGTCATCGCAACAGATAGCAGTTCGGTTCGCTGTTTTGATGTGGAATCCGGAAAACAAATTTGGAACATCCCAGCTGCTGACCCTCGCTATCTAGTCGCTGATGGAAAAGTTGTCTCGTTTGTCCTGGGCAATATTCGTCGTGGAGACAAAGCTGAAGTCGCGACATTGGATGCGACTACCGGTAACGAAAAATGGAAACGAGAAGATTACGCCTGGTTGGCACGCACGACTCGTTTAGTTTTAGGTTTTGGTCAGTTAGTGTTTGAAGTTTCTACGCTAACTGATCACGATGCAGACAACGGCATTCATGTCGTCTCAGCTGAGACCGGCAAACATGGCTGGTCCAAGAATTATCCACCGGGTATGAATCATGCTCGCCAGGCTCGTGCGATGTTCATTGCTGAAGATCTCTGGATTTTGCATGGCGGAAAAACCAATACCAACGACAAAGAAAAACGGAAACGAGAACCTGTTCAAATTTCAGCACTTGATCCATTAACCGGCGAAATTCGCAAAACATTACCCGCGGGATTAACACACTGTTTCCCTCCAGTGGCGACGCCCAACTTTATGTTTGCAGGTGAATTGGACATGACGGATTTGAAGTCCGGAAAAGTGATTGCCAATCGCATCACGAAAGCAAATTGCTCACGCGAAAACGGCTGGATTCCAGCTAACGGTTTGGTTTACACAACACCTAAACATTGCACGTGCTGGCCCATGCTTCGCGGTTTTGTTGCGATGGCTCCAACACTCGGGAAAGATTCCCCAGCGAATTTGCCTCCCGAGAAAATTGAATTCTTATTGGAAAAGGGATCTGCCAAAGCTGACCCGAATGCTTAGAACCCTCAAGCTGACGATTGGCCCTTGTATCGCAACGACCGCTGGCGAAGCGGAAGCACCACGGCGACCGGCCCTGAAGTTTTAAACAAACGCTGGACCCTTGCACTGAATACGATAGACGATTCCGAAACTAAACCGACTGGCCCGATTCTGGATGACTGGAACGATAACCCAACCATCAAAGGACCACTTAGTTCGCCGACGATTGCTAATGGGATCGCATATGTAACTCGTCCTAATGCACACGAATTGATTGCGATCGATACTGCTTCAGGAAAAGTTCGCTGGAGATTTACTGCCAACGGTCGACTGGATACTCCCCCTGCGATTCATCGTGGGTTGTGCCTGTTCGGTTCAGCTACCGGTTGGGTTTACGCATTACGGGCAGACACCGGCGAAATGGTTTGGCGATTACGAGCTGCTCCCACCGACGAACGCATTGTTGCTTACGGGCAAGTCGAATCACCGTGGCCCGTGCCCGGTGCGATTCTTGTCATGGATGATGTCGCCTACTTTGCAGCTGGGCGTCAGCCGCTGGCAGATGGCGGGATTCTGGTCTTTGCAGTCAATCCATTAACTGGTGAACGCCACTGGGTTCAGCGAATCAATTCGTTGCCCCAAAAACATTTCTATGAAAACTCTGGCCTTGAATTCGATCCGTTTGACATCATGCACGCTGAAGGAGACGGCTTGGCGATGTCACGCTGGATCATTTCTCGTGATGGTAAAAAAGTCGATGTCGATAAATGGAACGCATTTGCTAAGCTCGACACAGGAGCAGGCGAAGTCTGGATTCCTCGGGGTTCCTGGACTTACGGAGCACGTCATCAGGATCGCTTCCCAGGAGAAGCACCTCGCCGACCGTTGATATCGTTTCGTGACGATAATATCTACAGTTCTCTCAATGGGAGCACAGACATCTTTCGTCGCGATTTCGATCTCGAAAAAGGAGAGAAATTCGATAGTAAATGGATTACCGGCTGGCAGGCAGCTGGCGAAGCTCGCAAAAATGGAAAGCCTTATCGCACCTATCGTATTGCCGAAGGAGCCAAATGGTCGAAAGACCCGTTTGCCGATCCTGATGTAGAAAAAGTCGAACCAAAACGTGGCACACAACTTCATAACAAGGTATTCGCGATGGCGTTGTCTAAAGATAAACTGTATGTCATTCATCAAGACGGTCGCATGAAAGTGCTATCAGTAACTGACGGTTACGTTATCAGCGAAACGCAAGTTCCCCCACCAGCCTGGGACGGTTTAGCCATTGCTGAAGAACGGCTGTACCTGACCACGCAAGAAGGCGAAATTATTTCGCTGGGCGAATAGAAGATTGTTTAAAAGTGCCCCAGCCAGATTCGGTCGGGGCACTAAAATGAATCAGGAATTTGGCGACCAACTAACAATTAACAACTTCGTCCTGGCTTGATTGTGAACCGCTAGCTTTGGGAGCAAACCAGTTTGAGTAGATTTGCTTTTTGAAGAGTTCACGGAATTCTTCAGCTTCATCCTCGCTGAATTGATTAGGGTTATAATGCAAATTCACTTGCAGGCAGTTTCCTACAGTGCTGACTCCAATTGCCAGCGGGCTCTTAGGTCTGTAAGGAGGGATCAATCCCCAGCTATTGAGGGTGAGCTGACCAATCTGAATCTTTGAATCTTCACCACGAGGCAGCAGAGAATCCTTCAGCACGATACCCAAGTTGCTTAAGATTGTCGTTGTATGACAAGGGTAAAGTCTGCTTGGACACATGAGAATGCAAAGCCCTGCCGGCAACTTACTGAGAATACGAATCATTCGGATCAGCGCAAAGCCAAGGCGATTCTTTTTAATGTACGTTGTCTCTGATCGGATTCCTTTGAGCAATGCTTCTGGGTCATTGATGCTGTTTGTAGTACGATCAATTGTGTACAAACTCACCACGTTGGCAGCTGGCATTTGTTTGTCACAATCCAGACGCATATCAATGGGCATCGCAATCCGAATCGGTTTTGTCTTCTGACGTTTGAGCCTGCTGCTATTCCATTGCTTCACGACGATAAAAAGGTCTCGCAGGAGAACATCGTTAATACTGGCTGTATTTATTTTTGCATAGGATTTCAGCTCATCAAGATCAAAGTCTGAAATCATAAAAGATTTCGATGTGCAAGCATTCGGTGTTGTGTGCTTTGCAGCGATATCGCTGCTGCTGAGCATTTCTGGATGTGAAAAGAAATGCTGACGGATTTTTCTCCAATCGATCCCGCGTCGTTTACGATATTCAGATTTGCTCAGATGAAAATCGCCTCGGTTTTTCAGTAGCTCAGGATTTATGGGGCGCATCAATAGTTCTGGATCTAAAGATTCACTGATCGCATGATAAGAACCGAGCACATCTTCCAGGAAAGAACTTGCTCCGATCGCATCAACAACCGCGTGGTGAAACTGAGCCAGAAGCACGCTTTTTTTCTCATGAACACGAATAAAAAAACGAACGCCGATTTCGTTGGCAATGTTAATGCCAAGCTGCCCGTTGGGTGGCTGAAACTCCTCCGTCCCCTGTTTCTGATCGATGTAGGGCGCGACATACTCTCGCACAGGCTCCCAGAACAATCGACGAGTAGTCCAAGTGGGCTTGCCGACAACCAAGCATTGCAAAAGAGGGTGTCTGGTTATTGCTATGCGAACGGATTCTACGAAGTATTTGCGATTGATCTCTCCATCAAATGACAATTGCAGGTAAAAAGTCATTGGGGTTTCGTCGCGATCATCTGCCCACATCAAATGCTCAAATGCAGTGAGTGGTATTTTTTGATCCGCTGAATTCATAGCTATATTAAATCCGTTAATTTCGCTGGATTTACACCGTGTGATTTAATTTTGTAAATCTAAACTTCTGCCAACAGCGAGGCATTGTAATGCGTTGCATCAGAACAGATCTTTGTATTGTAATCAAGCCTTGGAGATCCCGAGCAATAGTCGATACAAAATTAGGCCTCCAGGCCCTGCACAGACTGTGTATCAGGCAATTGGAGTTGAACAACAAGTCACCAAGAGGAAATCCGTCACCTGTTTCTCGCAAAGACAGCACATTTAATACTGTGTACGGTCTTCAATGCGGTGCTCAGGTAACCTTGAGAGGACATATCAGCGTCTCCTTTTAAGTCATGGTGAAATCGATGGCAACACAAATGAATGTTCGCGTTGTAGTGACAGCGATGATGGTCTTGAGTACGAATTTGTGCCATTGAAAAAACAATTCACCGAACTGAAAGATGTGAAGTAGTCACATCCCCCCCCTGGCTTGGAGTTTTCGTAGGCTGGGTTAGTTTTTACGTAACCCAGCAATGCGGTCTCCATCTGTTGTGGTTTTCGAAAACTTGAAAAGCGTAAAGCAGAATCGCTGGGTTTCGTGCCTCAATCCAGCCTACGATTACTTGAGACAAGCTGTTTTCACTCGAACGCTATTTGACTTGGTCTTTGCAGTGAATTTGGAGAATGTCATCACTCGGCATCAAGCCAGTTCTTTCCATGTTTGACATCAACGACTATCGGCACATCAAGATCCATTGCCTGTTCCATGTTGGTGCGAACCAGTTCGGTGAGTTGCTCAAGTTCTTCCACGGGAGATTCGAAGATCAGTTCATCGTGAATCTGAAGCAGCATGTTGCCTTGCAGAGAAGAATCTTTGAGGGCTGCATGCACTTTGAGCATTGCCAGTTTAATCAGGTCCGCCGCTGAACCTTGGATGACGGTGTTAATGGCAGTCCGTTCGGGCATGTTACGGTTGCGGCCTTGTGTGTTTTTGATGCCTTCAATCGGTCGTCTGCGGCCCAAAATTGTGTAGGCGTAACCGGTTCGCAGGCAGGCTTCGAGTGTTTGCTCGATGAACACTTCCACGCCAGGATAACGTGCAAAATAATTGTCAATGAATTCTGCGGCCTGTTCCTGCGGGATATCTAAAGCAGCTGCCAATCCGTAAGGACTTTGACCGTAAATCACGCCGAAATTCACCGCTTTGGCGACTCGCCGCATTTCTTTATCGACATCTTTTTCATCAACCTGAAAGACTTCCGCAGCAACGGCTGAGTGAATATCTAATCCGGTTTTGAATGATTGAGTCATCGCTTCATCTTGCGAGAAGTGAGCTAAGACTCGCAGCTCAATTTGTGAATAATCACAGCAGAGTAATTCCCAGTTTTTGTAGCCGGGTATAAACGCTTTGCGTACCTGGCGGCCTTCTTCGGTTCGTACAGGAATGTTCTGCAAGTTGGGATCACTCGAACTGAGCCGCCCGGTTGCAGCAACCACCTGGTTGAACGATGCGTGAATACGTTTGGTTTCCGGATGAATCAGTTTTGGGAGTGCATCCAAATACGTGCCTTTGAGCTTAGCGAGCTGGCGATATTCGATGATTTTCGCAGGCAGCTTGTGCATCGGGGCCAGTTTTTCGAGTACGGACTGATCGGTGCTGGCTCCGGTTTTTGTTTTCTTTTGAACGGGCAGCCCCAGTTCGCTAAACAGAATTTCGCGTAGCTGTTTCGGAGAATCAGGGTTAAACGAATGACCTGCCAATTCTTCGAGCTGGATCAACAGTTGCTCGATCCGTATTCCCGCCAATTCGCTTTGCTGATTCAATTCGGCTGCATTGACTGCAATCCCATTGGATTCCATTTCTGCCAAAACTGCGATCAACGGTTGTTCGACCTCTTCGAATAATTTCCAGAGGTCTTCTGCATGCAATTGATCCCGAACGATGCTACAAAGTTGCAAGGCGATATCTGCATCTTCGCTGGCATATTCGGCAGCTTGGGCGATATCGACTTCGAACATTTTCTTCTGTGATTTCCCTTTGCCAATCAAATCGGAAATCGGAATCATACGGTGATGCAGGTATTGATCAGCAATCGCAGTCAATCCATGAGACCGTGCACCGGCTTCGAGAAGATAATGCCCGACCATCGGGTCCATGCCGACCTTGGCAATGTTGATGCCATGCCGTTTCCAGATGAGCATATCGTACTTGATGTTCTGGTTGCTGATCGCGATCTCTGGATTTTCCATTATCAGTTTGAAAGCATCAATCACAACTTGGCCATCCAAAGTCTTCTGCCCATCGGGGCCATCGACCGGGATGTAGTAGCCGACACCAGCTTCGCAACTGACAGCCCAGCCGACGATATCAGCTTGCATTGCATTCAGAGATGTGGTTTCCAGATCGATGCAAATTTCGTCGTGCGTGGCAAGTTCGCCCATCAACTCCTCTAAACCAGCCTGCTCATCAACAATGCTCCAAGAACGTTGAGTTGTATTTGATGGGGCCGGCGAGTCATCAGAAGAGGCTTCAGTCTCTGAATCGTCGTCTTCCAGATGATCGAACAAGCCTCGCCCGGTTTTCGGTTTGCGGGCTGCTTTCTTTTTGGCTGGAGCAGCTACGAACGCTGGAGCTTCGAGTTTGGTGATCGAATCGAATTTATGTAATTCATCACGAAAGCGACCGAATCCGTATTCAAGAAACAGCTCTTGTAATCGGACAGCATCGATGCCCTCGGTCCGAGCAGATTCCAGATCAAATTCGAGAGGCAAATCTGTGCGTAACGTCACCAGTTTGCGTGAGATGCGAGCCTGGTCAGCAAAGTTGACCAGATTCTCTCGCAGTTTTTTTCCGGGGGCTTTCTCCGCATTGGCAAGGACCGTTTCCAAATCGCCAAACTGTTCAATCAACGCAGCTGCTTTTTTGGGACCAACCAGCGGGACACCTGGAATATTATCAACCGCATCCCCTACAAGCGATTGAAAATCGATCACTTGATCAGGGCGGATCTTCCAAACTTCCTGAAGTTGTTCGGCACCGAAATATTCCCCTTTTCGGCAGTTATACAAACTGACCTGATCGCTGAGCAGTTGTCTTAAATCTTTGTCGCTACTAACCATCACCACGTCCAGCCCAGCAACTTCCGCCTGACGGGCCACCGTGGCGATGACATCGTCTGCTTCCCAACCATCGTAACCAACCTGCGGGACGCGAAAGCCTTCGATGACTTCGGTAAGCATCGGGATTTGCGGAACCATGTCCTCAGGCATTTCCGAACGGTTCGCTTTGTATTGCTCGTACCATTCGTTGCGAACCCCCGGCCCTTTGGAATCCATCGCGCACAGCAAATAATCCGGTTTGTTTTTCTTGAGAATCTGCATCAGGTCCCGCGTGAAACCAAACACCGCATTGGTCGGCTGCCCAGCTGGCCCGGTCATCGGTGGGATCGCATGAAACACCTGAAAGAGCAGGGAAAAAGTATCAATAATGTAAATTGTTTTCGGCATAATATTATTTCAAGATGATCAGTTGTTTTAAAGTTTCATTTCAATAAATGTAGGCTGGGTTGAGGTACGAAACCCAGCAATTGTGTCACTCCGGTAAACTATTATAGAAGTGGTCGCAACACAAGATCTCAAGCCATTCTGCTTTTTATTCAGCATTGATAAACTCATCCCCGAACCAATTTTCGGAACTCCCCCAATTTTGCGGATACTCTCCTTGCTTAACATACCGATGGAATGATGACCATTCCCAGTCAGCAACGCGTTTTACTAATCCATGTTTGAGTGGGTTCACATGCGTGTAATCAACGCAGCGTTTTAGATCATTCTCATCTTTGCATGTATGTTCGTAATATCGACGCTGCCAAATGGCACGTTCTTGCTTATGCATTCTGCTTGCAGTGACAGTTCCTTCGGCCCCACCAGATTTCATCCAATTTCGAGTAAAATTTGTTTTGATTAATCTCCAACGCATGGGATAGTCCAAATCGTTTTGGGGCATTTCCCATATTGTGTGCAAATGGTCGGGCAATAAAACAAAAGCGATGATTCGAAAGGGGTGCGTACTTTGCACTTTTTTTATCGCACTACGCAATGCATGCCGACCTGGCTGCGATGTCAGAATTTCTTGTCGCTCATGAGTGACAAGGGTGAAAAACAACGTTCTACCAGCTGTTGAACGAATATAACGTCGCATTGTAAACCAAGTTCTTTAATAGACTGGGTGGAATCTTTGTGAAACCCTGCGTTGTCATTATTCATGATATTCAATGGGCGTAGGTGCTGGGTTTCGTGCCTCAACCCAGCCTACATTGAATCCATTTAGATTACTTTTCCTTGGATTCTTTTACGGGTTTCTCTTCCGGTTTTGTTTTTGGGTCTGTTTTGGTCTCTGCTTTCGGTTCGGCTTTTAACGCAGCTTGTTTGGCGTCCCACTCTGCCCAGAATTGTGCTGGGGCGACCACTTCGTCAAATGTAGGGCCGATTTTTTGCAAGCTGGGCATGCTGCGGATGACTTCGATTCCCTTGGTGATTTTTTCCGGCGTGAAAATCAATCGATTTAAGGTAAGCCCTTTTAAGGGAGTCAGGTCGGTCACGTTAGATTCTGCAATGTTCAGCCGCTGTAAGTTAACATTGCCTGCAATTGGAGACAGATCTGCCACGGCTGTTTTTTCCAGATCGAGTGATTCCAGCTTCATGCCTTTAAGTACCGAGATGTCTTCCACTTGGGAATCGGTCAACCAAAGTGTATTCAATGGCATGCCCGCAACAACGGAGATGTCTTTGACTTTTGTGCCGAACACGTTCAATTTCTCCAGCTTCATTCCCACCAATGCTGAAATGTCTTCAACGGGTACTTGCTCCATTCGCAAGACTTTTAGCGGCATTCCTTCAAGCGGCGAAAGATCCGTCACTTGTGTTCCTTCCAGATAAAGTTCTTCCAATGGCATCTTCGCCAGAGGAGCCAAGTCGCTGATATCCAGTGAGGTTAAATCGAGATACTTAAATGGCAGTCCACTTAATGCTGTAAGATCCGTCACTCCCGATTCAGCCAGGCCAGCTGCGATGATTCGTCCGCCTGCTTTATTGAACTCGGCTTTCGAATTGGCACCGAGTCTTTTTCTTAATGTGACAATCGAAACTTCCGGTTTCCCATCAACTGCGGGAGCAACAGGCATCGGAGCAGGTTGATTATCAGCGGATTGCTCGGAGCTGCCTTGAGAAGCTTCTCTCTGACAACCAATAGGCATTAATACAGATAGTGATAAAAATAAGGCAATAAGCGGGCGAATTGACATTTTGATTCTGATCCTTAAAGACTAATATGTGGGCGTATTCTATTTCGGAGTCTCTACAGGTGAGTTGTAGAGTGAATAACATCGATTACAAACCTGTTTTGGCAGGTCAAACAAAATATTCGAGGATATCATGGACGATTCTGAACGGGATCTATTGCTGACGCAAGCGACATCGGCTCATCAAGGGGGAGATTTTCCGCGAGCTGAGGCGAATTACCGTCAACTTTGGGATGAACACCAAGACGATAACCTCGGTTATTTGCTGGGAACGCTGCTATTACAGAAGGGAGATGCGGAGCAGGCCATCGATTTTCTGGCCCCGATTGCAGCCCGGAATCTGCAATCTGCAGATCTTCAGAATAATTTGGGTGTTGCGTTCCAGTTAGTGAAAAATCATCAGCAGGCGCTACTGGCGTTCCAGGCGACGATTCGAGCTGATAAAGACTATCCACAGGTTTATCATAATATTGGAAAGCTGCTCGTCGAAGCTGAAAATCCGCTGGAAGCTGAAAAGTGTTATTGTAAAGCCGTCGAATTGATGCCCGAAGACAGCACCTGCCGAGGCGAATGGGTTGATGTGCTGATCACTCTGAAGAAGTGGGAAGATGTGGCTCGTGAATTAAACATTCTGTTAGAACGCATCCCAGACAACATCGAATATCGTACAAATTTCGTTTTTGCACTCGCCAAGCTGCATCGGTATGAAGAAGCAATCAAGCAGTGCCAAAAGATTTTGCTTGCCAAGCCAAATGCTGTCGAGATTCTTTCCAATCTCAGTTATCTCTATGAACATACCGGTTGCACCGAACAAGCGATTGAAACAGCTCGCCAAGCCAGCCAATTGGCCCCAGAATCTGCTGAGGTGGCTAACAATCTGGGAATTGCGCTGCGATCTGCTCATCAAGTAGAGCCATCGATAGCAGAATTTTCCCGAGCGATTCAACTTTCCCCCACGTTACAGTTGGCTCAATTCAACTTGGGAAGCACGCAATTATTAGATCAGCAGTATCCTGCCGGCTGGGAACATTACGAGAGCCGTCGAGAATTGATAGGACAGCACTCTGAGATCGAATCGATATCAAATTGGCAAGGCGATGCGATCTCCGGAAAAAAACTACTCGTGGTTTGCGATCGAGGGTTCGGTGATGCGATTCAGTTGTGTCGATTCTTACCCAGAATCAGGCAGGCGTCCCAGGCAGAAATTATTTTACAAACTCCTCCAGAGTTGATTGATCTGTTCAAGCAATCGAGTTATCAGGGAAATCCTCTAGCAGACCAACTCATCTCGGAAACAGATCCGCTACCCGAAGTCGATTATTATTTCTCTTTGACATCCGCTGGCAAGCAGTTTCAATTGACGCTCGACGATGCTCAAATGGATGCGCCCTATTTGCAAGCCGATGCGAATGACGCTTCAAACGTCACAGAAAATCAAACCAAAACAATTGGCTTATGTTGGCGAGGAAATGCTAATCAGGCCCAGGATCATGTTCGCACAATGCAACTTTCTGCGTTGCACAATTTGGCAAAAATAGAAGGGATCAACTGGGTCGCGATACAGCTCGATGCGACAACAGAAGAGCTAGCCAGCTGGCCCGGAGAAATAGAAGATCGTGGCACGAAGCTGCAATCGTTTACCGACACATCCCGCGAACTGGAACAGATCGATCTGTTAATCACAGTCGATACTTCAATTGCTCATCTTGCAGGTGCAATGGGCAAACCAACTCTAACGCTGCTCGCCCACACCCCCGATTGGCGTTGGCACCTAAACCGCACCGATTCCCCCTGGTACCCCAGCATGAAACTGATCCGACAACCAACCTGGGGTGACTGGGATGCAGTCGTTGCCCAAGTAGAAGCCGAGCTGACTGTTGAATAAAGAAAGATTCCCGGGTGGCCCAGCCATTCATGGCTGGGTTGCGTAGCAACAGGAAGCACCATCCTCAGATAACAATTGTTTATTCGATTTTCAATCTACAAAGATTCTCGTTCAATTGATATTTGTTTTGGGGCTTAGGACGCCCAGAGTGTTAAATTAGTTTTTCTCTGAGGATTTTTAAGAGTGTTTTGTAAAGGTTGTCTTTCCTTTGATTGAAGCGGAATTCCGTCTCTTTCAAGTGAAGATAAAACATATGTT
>JAESQE010000353.1 GCA_016765335.1 Planctomycetaceae bacterium | reverse complement strand
GTTGGGGCAACGTCCAAAGAGGAAGCAATTTTAATTTTTGCCCCCGGCTTAATTCCCGCACCTGCCATAATCAGTGTGGCATGCATGAAAGGTTGGTCTGGCAAATGCCCATGTGTGCCTCGTCGTGTTTTTGAAGGCGGATTGACGACAGTTTCGGAAGTAAAATTACCAGAAAAAGCGTATCCGGATTTTGCAGAAATCATAATGTCGGCCTGTTGTGGATTGTCTTTCGGATCAGGCAAACCGTACTTCATGAAGTCTTTGACATCGAGCACACGATCTACGCCTTCCACTTTAGCCAGGGAAGCCAGTAGCTGTTTGCGGATCGATTCTTTGTTCTCTTCATCCAAAATATAAATGCCAGCCGATCCGCCTCCTCCATCAGACCATGCGCGGCGAGTTTCAATTTTATTTTTGGAATCCAAGGTGATCAGACCAGACTCCCGCAAAAGTACATTGGGGTTAATTGTTTGCAAAACCGGAGCGAACCCATGATCAGAAACGATGATCAGTGTTGTGTTATCTTTGAGAGGCGAAGCTTGAATTGCGTCCCAGAGTTCGCCGACTCGGTCGTCTGAATTTTCACAGGCCCAGTAAGCTTCTTCACAATGAGGACCGTAATCGTGCTCGAAACCATCTGGAGTGATGAAGTGCATCATAATTAAATGCGGTTCGTATTGCTTGAACAAGTATTTGGCGACATCAGTGTAGGTCGAATCTCGCATCGCAGAAACTTTATGATCCCAGCCCCAGGCCCCGAGGTTGCGGATAGAAATGTTGTTCTTTTCCAACTCATCGGCCAGTCCCGGTGTTGTGTATTTGGTATGAATTTCCTGCCTGTTGGAATCGGGAATCGCAAAATCGAGCGTTCGGGCACCGTTGGTGGCTGGCCAGATAATTGCTGCGGTAATCATCCCTTGCCGATGAGCCACATCGTACAACGTGGGAACTTTCACACATTGATCCTTGGTGAATGTTGGGTCGCCAATGTATTTAATCGGTTCGAGAGTTTTGCGATCCAAAACACTATTGTTGATGACGCCATGTTTGGCGGGCGAGGCTCCGGTGACAAGCGAAACATGAGCAGGCCAGGTAACACTCGGAAAAATTGTTTCCATCCCCTGTGCATGAGCACCGATTTTCATCAGCTTTCGTAAGTTGGGAAGCTTGGCTTTCGGATCATTTAAATAGCTCGCAGACAAACCATCGATACTTAAAATAATGACATGCTTCTCCAGCGAAGGCTCGGCAGCACTTAGCTGTTGCATGGAATGAGTACCAACAGAAATCAATGCCAAAACAATAACCAGAAAAATCCTATGCATGAGCTTACTTTCTCGAAAAACGCAGCACGGCAGATCGATTCCGATTGCCGTTGATTATAGTCAGAAACAAAATGTTCGTTTCAGTGTGCGAAAAAAAGGCAAGCCGGTCAAGTCATCACGTATCGCAAGCGGGAATTCGATAGGGAGCCTCTATTAATTCAAAAAGACATTGCTAGAGGAGGCTAGACATTCCTGTCTGCCTTGAATTAAGGCAGACTCAAACGAAACAGACAGGAATGTCTGTGCCCCTTTTGAATTAACAGTGGGGGGCTAAGGTCAGAGATTACTCAGTTACTGACCGGCTTGTGTTCGCGAGCGTTCGTGTAGAGCTTCTGCGGAGATGGAGTAGACCACTTCTTGAGCAAGTTTGTCCATGTCCATCACAAGAATATCAACTCGTCCGGTGAGATACATGTACATAATTAAAGACGGAATGGCAATCACCATCCCCGCAGCTGTGGTCAATAGTGCCAACGCGATTCCTGCGGCAAGCTCTTCGGGCTTACCCATCGCTTGACTACTTGCGATGCCATTGAAAGCTTCAATCATTCCCCAGACAGTTCCCAGCAATCCAATTAATGGACTGACAGTTGCAACTCCGTTAATCACACGTAGATGCTTTCGCATTTCACTGACTTGCCTTTCTCCTCCGTCGATGATTGCTTGCTCGACTTCAACACTCGGCTTACCCCATTTGCGAACGCCATGGGCAAAAATAGATGCAACCGGGCTGCCATTGTCTTCACACAATTGATTGGCTTCTTCTGGATCAATCGAGCCTTCTCGCAGATGATGCAAAAAACGTTCAACAAACGGCTTGGGGATGACCCGAGCACGTCGCAAAACAACAAGTTTCTCGGTGCTAAACCAGATCGACAGAAAAGTTGCGATACCGAAAGGAAGTCCCCACCATTTCAAAGCCGCCAAGGCTTCGGTAAGATTCGTGGGAATCACACTTTTGACTCGCTTTTTATCGTTTGGTTTACGAGAGTTGGTTTCACCTGCTGGTTCGTTTGAAGTATTGGGTTGGACTTCAACAGGTTGTTCGGTTGTTGGTTGAGCAAACGCTGGTGCGATTGCAATTGCTTGCAAACAGAAACCTGCCACAAGAACCAAAGTTAATAAACGTAGATACGCCATTCGTCGAAATATCCCACAGCGGCAATCACGCCACATTCGATAAAGCTTGAAAAAAACTGCTTGCAGCTCTGAACTAGTACAAACTAGGTTATATCCATTTTCGATAGCAGGCTCAATTGCACTTCGAATTCCTGAACAAGAAGGCCTGCAACCTATGCTTCTTATTTGCCCTAAGTTCCGGTTCGGGTTAGTTGGTGTAGCTGAATTCGCCAGAATTTGGATGCGAACTGAATCGCCTGAGTTTCATCAATAGCTACTTATTTGTGGTTGCTGGTGCCAGTTCTTCGATTCGTTTTTTTGCTTTGGGGGCAAATTCACTCTTTGGGAATACGCGAATCAGTTCGTTGTAGCTATCAATAGCCTGCTCGACGTTGCCAAGCACTTCATCACATTGCCCGGCCTGATACATGGCTGCGGATTGTAGATCGGGAAAGCCGGGGAACAGGACAGCCATTCGGATGTATTCTTTGACAGCTTGAGAGTACTCTTTTTGCATCAAAATCGTTTCTGCAATATAAAACTGACTTTGTGCAGCGGCCAGGTTTTTCTTGCTTCCCGAGCGACTCAGCACCGATCTAAACATCTTCAATGCATCATCAAATTTCGCCTGTGCAATGTATGTGCGTCCGACAATCACTTCGAGTTGTGCTAATTCGTCGCAGTCAGGAAATTGTTTCTGGACGGCTGTCAGTGCCTTGTGAGCTTGCTCGTATTTTTTTTCTCTTCGGGCAAGTTCCGCAGAAAAAACATAAGTGCGAGGAAGTAAATCGGCGGCTTGGTTTTCTTCGAACCCTTCTGCTCGCTTGAGCAGAAGGTCGAGTCGCTGGCGAGCTTCTTTGAGTTGGTTTTCATCGAGATGCAATTGAATCAATTGTGATTCGACTTCGCCTAACTCTGAAATGTCTACCTTTTGGGTATCAATGGTTTTCAAGTATGCTTCAGCAAACTTTTTCACCGCTGCCTGATCCTTCTGCTCTGAGGTGATCATCACTAATTGATACAGTGCTCGTCGAGTAACATATTCATCAGTCTGTTTATTGGCTACCAACTTCTCTAGAGATGTTCGTGCCTGTTCGGTTTTGCCTGCGATGAATTGACTCTCAGCCAACGAAAGCATCGCGTCATCTGCCCGGTCGCTGAGTGGAGTTTCCTTCACCAGCAATTCGAAAATCCGGTCTGCTTGATCGAACTGATCTGCTTCGTAATAAAGCAGTGCCCATTCGTCAAGAAGTTTATCCAAGTGCTGTCTTTTCTTCTCTGGTTGTTTACTCAATTCTTCGTAAGCGAGCTGATAAGCTAAGGCAGATTTTTCGACGAGATCTAGTTTTCGAAAAGCACGGGCAGCTTCTCGGGCACTACGGTAGGCGATCAGATGCACGGGACTGCCTACCTTTTCCTGCGGTGTTGACCGAAATGCCTGGGCTGTTTCTAAAAAGACTTCAGCGGCTTGTTTGACTTGCTCAGCTTGCAGGCTAGCCATGCCTCGCATAAAGCCTGCATCGGCAGTAGCTTGCTTGGAATCAGGAAATTGTTCACGCAGTGACCGGAATGTTTCAGCAGATTCCTCGAATCGAGCCGCTTCGTACTGGGTCCAACCGATCGCAGAAAGTCCTTTGATTTTCCACTGCTGATCCGGTTCGAGACTCAGTAGTAACCGGTACAGTTTTTCTGCTCCGATCCAATTCTTTTTTGCATAGGCAGCATCGGCTAATTGATACATCAACTGAGCCATCTTTTCAGTAGGAAGCTGTAGTTTTTTTAGCGATTCCAAAATCAACTCGGCTTGATCAGACTGTCCTAGTTCGGTCATCGAATTTAATTGAACTACAAGCCCTTGCTCTGCGACGGTATTACCAGGATTTAATTCGAGTAGCTTTTTGCTGGCATCGATTGCAGCCTGGAATTCCTGGGCCTCGTACTGACACTTGGCGAGCAATAGCCAGGCATCCGGAATGAGCAATATTTTCTGTTGAGGACGAGATGTTGTCATCGGAACCAGGATTTTAATAGCCTCTGGGAAATCTTTCTGCTCCATTTTTGTTCTCGCGGAATGATAACGGACTTGCTGATTCAATTGGTCGGAATCAAGCTGATCGGTCTCTTTGAGAAGTTCACTAAGAATTTCATCGGCTTGCTTGATCCGTATTTTCTGATCCTTGAGCGAATCTGGTAGCGGGTTAGAGAGTGATTCTTTCCTGGTTAACAAGCGGGCCTGCAATAGCTTGACTTCGCGCTGTTGTTCTGAAGAAAGCTTCGCCGCGATGGCTTTCTCTGCAAGCCCCCATCCTTGTCCCAGTTGATTATTGAGCAGGCAGATTTCCACAGCATGCACATAAGCATTTCCCGCTGATTCTTCTTGAGGCCACTGTTTGAGGTAATCGAGAAATCCCTGCAAAGCCAAGTCATGTTTATCGAGTTGCAGTTGAGACTCTGCAAGCTGGTATTTAATTCTTGGTTTCAACGTTTCGTCTGGCTTGTCTTTATTTAGGCTTAGTAAAATCTTTTCTGCTTCGGCGTAATTGTTTTGACTTTTATAAGTTTGTGCGAGCCAAAACCGGGCGGTGTTTTGATAGGCAGCGGTATTGCTTGCGGCTTCGAAATTTTGTTTTGCCAAGTCCCATTTCTTGAGTGAATAGTAGGCGTAACCGGTATTTAGTTTTGCCAGCGGTATCAGAACATGATCGGGATACTTCTGCGTCAGCTTTTCAAATATCTCAGCTGCCTTTGCGTAATTGACTTGCTGAAAATAAAGCATTCCCAGATTAAACATCGATTCTGGGATTCGCTTGCCTGCTGGAAAAGTGACTAAATTCTGGTACTGCGTGATTGCATCTTGTGAGCGGTTAAGTAACTCCAGTGATCGAGCAAGACCAAAGCGGCTGTCTTCAACAAAACGGCCTTGGGGGAATTTATCGAGAGATTCCCGGAACACGATTTCTGCTTGCTCAGCTTTTCCAATTCGCAAATAGGAATCTGCCAGGTAAGGCAATGCCCATTCGGTTAACGGGTCTTTAGGAGAGGCTTTTGCAAACTTCCGGAAATCTTTAATGGCAGCGAGAAAGTCATCCAGGAAATAACTGCACTCAGCGACACGGTACATAGCCTGTGCCTGGTTTTTACTTTTGGGGTGATTCTTCAAAAAATCTCGTAGTACAACTCGTGCCTGCTTGTAGTCCTGCTGATTTACATACCCTTGTGCAAGATACAGTTTGGCCAGAGGAACGTTTTTGTGGGTAGGATATTTATTAAGATATGTTTCAAAAGTTTCTGTCGCCAAGGCCCAGCGTTTTTGACCGTACAGTGTTAAGCCAAGTGTGTATTCGTCATCAGCTGGGGCCGCTTGGAGATTTTCGGCAAAGGATGCCAGTAACACCGTTGCGAATAAGCAAAGAATCGCTGAAGCAGCGTTATATTTCATAGTGATGGAGCCGATTGAAAATTAGCGGTCGGGATATCAGACTGACCCAGCATGAAAGTTGTACGATTTCTGGAATGCCCAAATCACACAGGCAAGCAAGGTAAGTCGCCTGTCATCATGCAGGAGATTCGATCATCATTCAAGCACACGGAATAACTCTTGGTGAATAAGGTTGCAAAAAATCCCTGCAAGGTGCTATATCTGTAGCTACCTCAGGCTGAATATTCACTTTATTACCTCTGGAGTCCTCATACATGAGAAGCTGCCCATGTTACCTGTCAGTTGCAACAGTTATTACTCTCAGTGTTGCGATGTTACATTCAAGCAACTCGTTGAACGCAGACGAGCGACCAAATATCATTTTGATCCTGGCAGATGACCTCGGTTATGGTGATGTCAGTTGTTATGGAGCAACTGAAGTTTCGACGCCTCATATTGATCGTCTAGCTCGGGAAGGTGTCCGGTTCACCAGTGGATATTGTTCTGCGGCAACTTGTACGCCTACGCGGTTTTCGTTGCTGACCGGGATGCATGCGTTTCGACAAGCAGGCACAGGCATAGCCCCTCCGAATGCAACGGCTTTAATTCAACCAGGCACAGAAACGTTGCCTTCCATGTTGAATCGTGCAGGGTATGCAACTGCGGTTGTTGGGAAATGGCATCTCGGATTAGGGGCGCAGCCAGGGCCTGATTGGAATGGGGACCTTAAACCGGGACCGCTGGAAATTGGGTTTGATTACAGTTACTTACTCCCAACAACAAACGACCGCGTCCCACAGGTTTATGTGGAAAATCATCGTGTGGTCAATCTTGACCCCGCGGACCCGTTGTGGGTTGGCAGAAAAAACCCGAACAATCAGCCAACAGGGATTACTGCTCGCGACACACTTCGCATGAATTGGTCTCACGGGCATAATCAAACAATTCACAACGGAATCGGTCGCATCGGATTTTATACGGGCGGGCATAAAGCTCGCTGGCGTGATGAAGATCTCGCTGACCGATGGGTTGATAAATCTGTCGAGTGGATCGAAGCTCATCAGAAAGAACCGTTCTTCCTGTTCTTTTCTTCGCACGATATTCATGTGCCTCGCATGCCTCACGAACGGTTTCAAGGCAAAACAACCCTCGGGTACCGAGGCGATGCCATTGTCGAACTCGACTGGACTGTCGGTCAATTAACCAAAACATTGGAACGCTTAGGTCTGGCAGATAACACGCTGATCATTTTCTGTAGTGACAACGGCCCCGTTCTGGATGACGGATATCAAGATGGAGCCGTCGAGAAAATTGGAAAGCATCTTCCAGCCGGGCCGTATCGTGGAGGGAAATACACAGCTTACGAAGGCGGAACTCGCACGCCGTTTATCACTTGGTGGCCAGGAAAAATCACTCCCNGTGTCAGTGATAAAATGGTTAACACAATCGACTTGGCGACCAGCCTGGCCCAACTGGTCGAGCAACCAGTTCCTGAGAATGCGTTTCCGGACAGCCTGAAAATGCTTGACGTTTTGCTGAATAAGGAGGGAGCCATCGGACGAAGTTTCAATGTTGAAGAAGCAGTTGGCGAGATCGGACTAAGGGTTGGCCAATGGAAGCTCGTCTCGTTCAAGCCACGAAAGAACAAATGGCAGAAGAACAAAAAGAAGAAAGCAAAAACCGGATACGAACTTTACAACTTGCAGGACGACAGTGCAGAAGAGAAGAATGTTTTGGAGCAACACCCGGAAAAGGCCAGGCAGTTGATCGAGCAGCTTAAGCAGATCCAAGCGGTCAGAACTCGTCCTATCTCTTCGTGAATTCTCACGGCACCCAGACCGCTGTAACGTAAATTGAAAGCCGTCGCCTGATGGAAAAAGCAGACAACAATCAGAAACGTTTGCCCGAAGCAATAGCGATGGATATCCGAGCCATTCGCAACCGGTTGGTTGATATCGGCCTGTTGTGTACTGCCATTGCGATGCCCGTAGCAGCGATATCGTCTGTCATTCGCAGTCTTGAGCAGGGTTGGCACCCCATTGTTNTCTTTCATGTTTTTGTTACCGGGTTGATTATTTCGATCGCAGTTTTTCGTAAACGATTGCCCTATCGCGTGCGAGCCACTGTTTTGCCGGGAGTGTTTTTTGTTGTTGGTTCAGTTGGTCTTGTTGCCTTTGGCCTTGTCGGCGGTGGACTCTTGGCTTTGGTCGCATTTACTGGCTTGACGGCTGCCCTGTTCGGGACGCGACCTGGATTAATAGCCTGCCTCGTTGTTGTAGGTGTTTTGGCAGCCACCGGAGTGGGCGTCGCCACAGAGGCAATCACGTTTTCATTTGACATCAGCAAACATGCGACATCCCTGAGCGCATGGGGCGTGGTTACCGCGGTGTTTTTGCTGTGCATTCCACTGATTGTATTTGTTTTTGGGACCATGCAGGAATACTTGGAAACCTCTTTAAAAGCCATTCAGGAAACCCATGCAAAGCACCAGCGATTGATCGATAATCTAGTCGGCACTTATCTTTATAATCACGATGTTGATGGTCATCTCAGCTATGTCTCTTCGTCAATTACACGAGTTCTTGGTTATACTCCCCAAGAACTCTCTCGTGTTCATTTCCTCAAGCACATGACAGATCATCCGATCAANCAGGANGNNTTGAAGCATACAGANCTTTGCATCAAGGGAATNCAACCACCNNTTTATGAANNGGAAATGTTTCACAAAGATGGTAGCAAACGCTGGCTCGAAGTCTCCAAGACTCCAGTGTTTGACCGAAGCGGAAAAGTTGTTTCCGTCGAAGGGGTCGTCCACGATATCACTGCCCGCAAACAGACGGAAGAATTATTGCGGCTTAGTGAAGAGCGATTCCGAACAATGTTTGAACAAGCCCCGTTAGGCGTTGCTCTGATCGATTCCCTAACCGGAGACATCTGCGAACTCAATCAACAATATGCAAACATTGCAGGCAGATCAGCAGAGGAATTGGCAACACTCGATTGGATGAGTATTACACATCCAGATGATATCCAGGAAGATCTGGATAACATGGCAATGATGANTGCTGGTGACATTCCCGGTTTCAATATGAATAAACGGTATCTTCTTCCGCATGGAAAAGTTATCTGGGTTAATATGACCATTGCTCCGGTGAGCGTGGAAGATGCGAAGAGTCCACGTCACTTAGCAATGATCGAAGATATCACCGAACGCAAACAAGCAGAAGAATCATTACGCCTGAGTGAAGAACGTTTCAGGACGCTGTTTGAACAAGCCCCCTTGGGGGTTGCAATCGTCAATTCATTAACCGGACAAATCTGTGAGGTCAATCAGCAGTACGCGGTCATTACCGGCAGGTCGATCGAGGAATTAGAGACCCTAGACTGGATGAGTATCACGCACCCCGATGACATCCAAAGCGGGCTTGATAATATGGCAAAGCTGTCTGAGAAAAAAATGGCCCGCATTAAAAC
>JAESQE010000352.1 GCA_016765335.1 Planctomycetaceae bacterium | reverse complement strand
GTAGACATAGAAAGTTTTGCTATCGGGGGAAACTCGAACCGCCCGTGGGTTATGTCCCAGGGTGAGGGAGGCTCGATACGTTAACTCCCGATAATTATCGTCGAGAACATTGCATACGAACAGATCGTCTGTCCCAGCAAAGGCGACAAAAAGCGTCTCGCCATCTGGGGAGATCGCAGCTTCCCAGGGGTTAGAGGTCACGCGGGCACCGATGAAGGAATCCAGCGGAATACGTGACCTTCGTTTTTCTGTTGTCGATTCTGTATCGACAACAGAAAGAAGCGGGAAGATTGAGCCAGCTCCGTGAGCAACTGTAATTCGTGATCGAATATGAGGCAGGTAAGCTTTGGGTCTGGTTGGGTGCAGTAAGATTTGCCTGGAAAGATTGTCGTTCTTGCCTCCGGCCCATTGGTCAACAATCTTATTTTTCTTCAGATCGATTTTACTGACAAGCCCGGTGTAATATTCGGTTGTGAACAGGGCGCTGTCATCCGCTGAAATGGCAATGCCTTTGATGAACTTTCCAACAGATATCTTGTTGACAATTATGCCTTTGGCGGTATCAATTTCTAAAACTTGACCGGGGTAGTCCAGAGTGACGTAAATCCGCTTTCCATCTTTGGTTGAGACAATGCCGTAAGGTTCATCGAAAACATCGATTTTGTTTGTCGTTTTCCCTGTTTGTGCATCGAGAAGAAGGACTTGATCCTGATCGTAAACTGCAACTGCCAATCGGTACGATGCTCCAATAAATGAGACACCTTCGGGGTGTTTGCCAACCTTAATTTCTCGAATCACTTGATGCGTTTTGAGATCAACAATGGTGACTGATCCGCTGTCTCGGTTCGAGCAAGCCAGAAGTTTTCCGTCTTCAGAAATATCGAGCAAGCTGTTGGACTGTCCAGCATTTGTAGAAATCGCTGGCACGATGACGATCATCACCATTGCTGCGATCAGCAAGAGTTGTCTCTGGATCTGTTTCAGGGAAAAAGGCATCTGAGTTCTCTCTGTGTGTTATACGCATTCGCGTATTTGCTTGCGAGTTGAATGTTTTCTAGCCCCTTGTCAGTGCAAGGCCACGGTCGATCACGCTACGCAGGTTTTAATTGAGTTTGATATTACCAGTTAAGGGAACCTCTGGAAATTGAATTTCAGAGGATCTTGAAGACAGTATAATGATAAAAAGTAGGTTCAAACCCTCCTCTAACTCCCCCTTCGTAAGGGGGAGAACCAATTTTCAGAGGTTCCCTTAAAAACGAAGCCCCCTGGATTCTCGAAAGAAACAGGGGGCAAGTTAGCCCAGGTTAATTTCAGGGCAGCAAATTCCAAATTCTAAAAAAGCTTAGTTCAAAATCGCTGAAGTATCAGAAACGATGCTTTGAATGCTTTCTTTAGAAAGTTTTCCGGTACTGAATGCGTGGTTGACTTTAACAACCCCGTTGACCCACATCATGACTGTGACTTCAGCGTTCTTAGCAATTTTGTAGCTTGCAGGGCCTGAAGTTCCTTCGTAGTTGGTCAAAGGAGTGTTTTCGAGGTGCTTTGATTTTGCAACTTTTTGCAGAGTTTTTGCAGAGGAATCAACATCATCAGTAAGGTGCACGACAAATGCAGCCATTCTCTGACTTCGATTTGCGCCAACCTTTTTGTCGATNTGTGCAATCAGTTCGCTGACTTCAGGAGTCATTTCACGAGCAAAGATATTGACAACAGGGCGTCCACCAAATTTGCAGCGGTAACAAAGTGTTTTTCCAGCGTGGGGACCGGTTGCATCATTGACATTAAAAGCTGGTGTTCGATCACCGACTTGCAAACCGGATTTGACCGATTTTACTGGAGCAGCCGCATAAGTGACTGTGCCTGCTACTAACAGTGCTAAAGAAGCTACGAGCAAATTCTTCATAATCAAATTCCTCATTTTCCAAAAAACGTGTGCTTGCTCCATCAACATAATGGAACATGAAGTATTATCAGCAAGCCGTAAACACGACTTGCTTCTCAAATTGTGACTTTAAGTTGTGCGGCTAATTCGTTGAGTTGTCTCCAGGTTTCATCCGGGATTGTCACACCCGATTTAATCCGTTCGGAATATGTTTTTTGTTCCATTTCGCCGGGGAATAAAATCTCGTCTACACCGGGGCATTTCTTAGCCGATTTGATGTGTTCCTCGTAAGGTCCGATCCATCGATCATATTCATCATTCCCAGTGATCTGCTCGATGTCAAGTAATTGCATCCAAACGCCATTGGCTCCGCGAGGCAAATCGGTCCGTCCGACGCCACTCCCGGAGAGAATTCCGCAAAAGATGTCGATCATTGTCGAGAGGCCATATCCTTTGTGAGCCAACGGTCCACCCAACGGCAGAATGCAGCCGCCAGGTTCATTGTAGTAGTCTGCCGGATCGGTGCTCGGGTTGCCGTATCCGTCAATCATCCATCCTTCAGGAACTTTTTTTCCGGATTGATGAGCGACTCTTAGTTTTCCTTCTGCGGTTGCTGAGGTTGTCATATCCAGAACGATTGGAGATTCTTTGTTGCCAGGTGCAGCCATGGAGATGGGGTTGGTTCCCATTCGTCTTTCCATTGCTCCAAATGGTGCGACCTGTCCCGGGCCAGGAGCATTGACTGACATCAAAGCAGCATAGCCTTGTTTGGCTGCCTGTTCGGTGTAAGAGCCTAGCCTGCCTACATGATTACAATTTCGTATAAACGCATTGGCGCTGCCGCACTTTTTGGCTTTGTCGTAAAGTTGTTCCAGTGTCCATTTCGAAGCCACCTGACCAAAACTGAAATGAGCATCAACCACCAAAAAAGCTGGGCCTTCCCGCACAATTTCCGGCTGTTGTCCCGGTTTGATATAGCCTTGTTCGATCAGTTGTGCATATTGCATCAGACGCATCACGCCATGGCTATCATGACCGACAAGATTTGCAGAGGCAAGTTCCTCTGCAACGGTAGCTGCCTCTTCCGGACTTGCGCCAGCTGCGACGAGTAGTTTGTTTCCCAAGTCGAGTAACTGTTGTGAATTTAGTACTGGCATAAATGAATGATTATTCCATTGAAATTGAAGTTATTTAATATGCAATCAGTTAACCGTATTGCAGCAGTCATTTTACTTCAAGTCCCCTCGGTTATGTAAACAGTGCTAATTCTTATATGGAATCTACACAAACCAAAGGCGGGGAATTGTAAAATGTCATACAAATGACAAAATAAAACGCATTCTCGTATTTGCTTGCGTGTCAAATGCCTCATCGCAAGTTTCAAATGAGTATGGTATAAGGGAACCTCTATTAATTCAAAAAGACATTGCGAGCGGAGGGTAGGCATTCTTGTCTGCCTTGAATTGAGGCATATTCAAACGAAACAGACACCGAATGTCTGTGCCCCCTTTGAATTAATAGAGGTTTCCATAAGGCAAGTAGAGCCGCAAGGTTGTCTATCTCAATATTAAACAGCTTTAAAGGCAATCGATCAATCGTATCGGGCATCAGTTTTAATTCTTGTGAAAAATCATCAGGGCCTTACAGGTAACGAATTCATTGGCTAGTTCTTCAAAATTAGAAAAAGACCCCGCAGTTTACTTGGTCTGGGGGGATTCGGTAGACAACGAGCGGCGTTGTGAACTGCATCCAGATCAGAACGTGAGTATCGGTCGTGCCCCAACGTGTCGAATTGTATTGCGAGACGATGTATGTAGCCGGAATCATAGTGAAGTATTTCATACTCCTGCCAACTGGGTGCTGCGTGATCGCAATAGCAGAAATGGCACCTCTTTGAACGGGGTGGCTGTTAAGTCGGATACTGCTTTGGTTGATGGCGATGTGATTCAGATTGGAAGTTTTTTATCTACTTTTTACTTCTGNTCGCAACAGCACATTGTCTNAATTAGATCATTCATTTGATGGTGATACAGCAACGGAACTAAGGCTTAGCAGCGAACCGCAGGAACTGCCAGAGATTTTGNATAGGCAAAAGCAGTCGTCATTGCGAGAAGGGAACCAGGCAGACCAAACAGTCAGGCAGCGAGCAGGCCTTGAACTTTCCAGACTGTATCAGATGGCATTGAAAATGGGAGACGTTCATACGGTTCACGAATTGTCTGAAATAGTTCTTGATGGCCTTGTCGGGATTACTGGAGCTGATATCGGAGCAGTACTTACCAAGTTAAATTATGACGAGGTGGATCAACAAAGAGCCGGGACTGCTTCGGAACTTGTCACTGCTGCTTATCGCAGTATTGAAAAACAGCCGTATCGACCGGTTTCCTCAACACTTTCGGATCAAGTCTTCGATACCGCAGAGGCAGTTCTTGCACGTGATCTTAGCCCGACGGACGAACTGACACAAAGAGATAGCGTCGATAACTTACAGGCACAGTCGCTGATTGTTGCTCCGATTCATACCGGCGAGCAGATCATTGGATTGATTCATCTTTATTCTACAAATCCGGAAAACGTTCTCGATGCAAACGATCTGGATTACACGTTGGCAGTTGCAGATCAGCTTGCTGTCGCTTTGCAAAACCTGCGTCAGCGTCAGGAGTTGGAAGAAGGTTTGCTCAAAGCTAAAAATGAAAACCTTCAACTGAAGCACCAACTTGCGATTGAAACGGAACTCATTGGACAAAGTTCTGTGATGGAGGACTTGAAAACAACAATTGCTTTGGTTGCTCCCACAGATGCCGTTGTATTGGTTCGGGGGGAAAGCGGCTCTGGCAAAGAACTGGTCGCCAGAGCCATTCATTACAATTCTCTTCGAAAAGAAGCTCCTTTTGTCTGTATGAACTGTGCAGCGTTGAGCGAAAGCTTGCTCGAAAGTGAACTGTTTGGACATGAAAAGGGTTCATTTACCGGAGCCACCGATCAAAAGCATGGCAAGTTCGAACAGGCACATCTCGGGACGTTGTTTCTGGATGAAGTGGGGGAAATGAGTCCAGCGATTCAGGCAAAGTTTTTGAGGGTGCTCGAAGGGCATGCGTTTGAGCGAGTTGGCGGTGCCGAATCAATTAAAGCTGATGTCCGTATTGTGGCTGCAACAAACAGGGATCTTGAAGAAGCAGTTCAGGAAGGGCATTTTCGAAAAGATTTGTACTTTCGGTTGCAGGTGATTGAAATTATCGTTCCAGCATTGCGGGAACGTCGAGAAGACATTTCTCTATTGGCCAGATTTTTCGCAGAGCGATTCGCTGAAAAAACTGGTCGCCCAGCGAAAAGCTTCACTCCTTTTGCAATCGAGAGGCTCTCGTTACACGATTGGCCAGGTAATGTTCGCGAATTGCAAAATACAGTAGAACGAGCAGTTGTTCTGAGTACTGGGAATTTGATTGATCAAGATCAGGTGCAACTCAAAGGGCTAAAGAAAATAAAGCCTTTGACCAGTTCTTCCAGAGAAGATCAAAAAGAGTTTTCAGCGATTTCCATCGAGCGGGTTGAACGAGAGCATATTCAGCGAATTCTGGAAATGACGAATGGCAATAAATCGAAAGCCTCTCAAATTCTGGGTATCGAAAGATCGACACTCGATCGGAAAATAAAAAAATATGGAATTAAAAAGCCCGGGAAATAACAGTGAAATCAGCTTGAGGCTTGCTGTTGTAGAGGTCGAATAGCCTGCAAAATAGGGACCATGGGATGATCTTCACTAGTTTAAACAATTGATACAACAAGGGAGGTCGATGTGTTTGCTTGAAGTTTCATCTTGCATCAGGTTCGTTCTCGCATTATTAAAGGGTCATTGAAGCGGTGACCGCAAACTCATGTTTTGATTGCCCAATTGATGAGTTCGTGATTNCTTCGCAATTCTGAGATTATTTTGTTGACATTTTTCACAGATACCTCAGAATCTAAATTTAGAAACACACACAGATTCCTACCACAATTTCTCACATGGAATCACTTTGTTGTCGATAGGGGTTAAACGACGCTCTCGTTTTTCCTCTTTGCAAAGTGTGCCTTGGATGTTGAGTTCCTCGATTATCCCAATGATTGGGTTTCTTAGTCGATANGAACAATGTCTCGCAAAGGAGTGAGAAATATTCATGATGGATCTTGAACGCAAGGTTTTTGTGTATTGTCGGCGTAATGTATATTAGTACACTATAATTATTGTGGAGCCAGGATATGCCCAAGACCAATAACACGGAGCCAGATTTCGAACTTATGTTTGACGAACAGACAGCTTATGTTGCAGACTTTTCTGACGCTTTTGATATGGAAGAATTTGAGAATCTCGGAATTGATCCGGTTTCTCCTACCGAAGCNAAACCAGGTTCCGAAGATAAGGTAATGATGCTTGCNGCNAGNTATGCAGCAGGGATGCCNCTTTGGCATGANCAGGATTGTTACGATCACGCACCTGTATNAGATGCTGATCTTCTTACTGCTTCTTCCTCTAAAGAAGAGAAGGAANAAGAGCCTGTTGTAGAAGAGATAGCTTAACACTCTGGTTTNGTAAGCGTGCCTCANGCAGATATGCTGGGAATCGATACTGACAGATGAAGACAAATAAAAAAGGGAGCCAAATGG
>JAESQE010000665.1 GCA_016765335.1 Planctomycetaceae bacterium | reverse complement strand
GTAGGATACTTCTGGGGCCAAAACAATACCCTGTGAGGTTCAGTCAGTTTTGCATGGGCTGGCTATCATTTCCTCAAAACTTCCTTTGCGCCCAGCCACCCTTTTGTTCATTTTCCATCGGGTATCGTAAGCGGCAAGGCGCTAGCCGCCGGTGTCTTGAAGGAGACCTTTCATTTGCTAAAACACATCAGCAAATGCCTGGAAATACGAATCGCCAGCAAGCAAAACCACAAAACTTCGCAACTTCAAAACTGACGATTCGGGCTGGTATATAGAAAGAGACCCTAGGCCGGAACAAGCATCGCGAAGTTCCGGCAAATGCGAAGTGTGAATTACCTCCAGGAAGCAGCCCAGTTGCTGGTTTGGTAACCGCTGCGAATTCGCCATTCTCTGAGCACTGCCAGTAGTTCCCGTTTTTTGTCGAGGTATTGGGGAACATCCCAGAGATTATGAATTTCTTGTGGATCGTTTTTCAAATCGAACAGTTGTCCCCACGGTTCGTCCAGGAAGTGCACGAGCTTCCAATCGGTGTTGCGGACCATGGTCATGAACTGTGTGTCGGTGAGAATGCCATCTTGTGCTTGCTCAGCGAAAACGTAATCGCGAGGCGACCAACTGTTGCCTTGGATTGCAGGGAGTAAAGATTTCGCTTCGAGGCCTTCTGGGACTTCTGCTTCTGCAAGTTCCAAAATCGCGGGGCCGATATCCATTTGCTGACACAGTCCATCAACCACTTTGCCTGCCTGGAAGCGATCCGGCGACCAGACAACCAAAGGCATTTTTGTGATCGTATCGTACATCGTCCATTTTTGGCTATGCCCATGATCCGTCAAGCAGTCGCCATGGTCGGAAGTGAAGATGACAACCGAATTATCAAGATAGCCTTTTGTGTCGAGAGTTTGCAGAATCTTGCCGATCTTCTCGTCAATCATCGTGACGTTTGCTAAATAGTACGCACGTTGACGGTGCCTTTGCTCTTGGGTTGGATCTAAATCGAGCACGACCGAATCGTGATCAACATCCTGGTTATGCTGACGTAGCCCTTTGAGTGGTTCAGGTTGTTGGTCAAGTTCTTCTTGCGTGACAGGCAACAACGGCAGATCTTTATTGAGATAAGATTCAGCATAACGTGGGATCGGATCGTAAGGCGGATGCGGACCGGGGAAGCCGATTTCCATGAACAACGGCTCGGTGACCGGTTTCGATTCAAGCCACCAGCAGGCCATGTCGCCCACAAACATATCGCTGTGCAGGTCTTCGGGCAGTTCCCAGTCGAATGCTCCTAACGATTGGCGATAGTCGTCACGTTTGCGATACAGCTCTCGTTGTTGTTTAACATGTCCGCGAATTCTGACGGCTTTGTCCCATTCGTCAAAATAAAAACGTTCTTCCAGGTAGCGGTCTTTATTCTCGACAACATAGCGTTCATGAAACCCAAGTGGCGTATCGTAAGGATAGCTATGCATCTTTCCAATGTTGACGCAGCGGTACCCCGAATGGGCCAGTTTCTCGATCCAGGAGCGTCTCCACAGATCTGCGTTTTTCAGGATACCGGTTGTGTGAGGAAAATATCCGGTAAACAGGCTGGCTCTGGCGGGAGCGCACGAAGCCGCGGTGATGAAACAGTTGGTAAAGGTGACCCCTTCGTTAACCAGTCGGTCCATGTTCGGAGTTTCCATGTACGGAAATCCGAGAGCTGCAATGGTGTCAAAGCGTTGTTGGTCAGTGATAATGAAAATTATGTTCGGGCGATCAGACATTAGGAAACCTCTTTGAATTTCAAGGGAGCACAGACATTCTGTGTCTGTGCTGTTTGAGCATGCCTTAATTCCAGGCAGACAAGAATGTCTACCCTCCGCTCGTAATGTCTTTTGAATTCATACCCGAGACACAAAATCAATCAACGGGCTCGTAGCCGTAGAGTTCCAAGGCGAACTTCATTCGTTTGTTGACGATTTCTGCTAATTCGGGATCGGTCGGGAATTCGTTCTTTTTGTAGTCTTTGATGGTTGCAGCATAGGTGTCGATTTTGGATTGTACGTGCGAGTAATCTGGCAAACCAAGTTTTTCGTAAATCTGCTGCATGCTACCAGAGACATCTTTTTCCAGATCTTCGTATTTTATTTCGCACAAGTTTCCCTCGGGAATATCGAGTTTGTCTTGTTCATATTTATGAATGCAGTTTTCATAAGCCTGATAGACAAGCTCTTCGTGGCTTTCCATGTTCACACGCCCCAAAGCATTGGTTTGGAACATTGTACTACGCAAGTGCAATGTCGAGCGGAGTACTTTGTAGGGATCTCTGTAGATGTAAACAAACTTTGCGCCCGGAAACATTTCCTGAAGAATTTTGACACGGAATGTGTGGGTCGGAGATTTTAATATGATCGGCTTGGGATTGCTGATCGTCACTTTTTTCATGAACCGAATCAGTGCCTCTTTCCAGGCCTGAAATTCTTTCTCTGGAATGTTTTGAAGATCGAAGTAATCAANGTAGCGTTCAGGATGCCCCTGNAATGCCAGCATTCGATATGGCGAGTACGTTGTCATCAACAGTAATGCAAACTCGTCTTCTTGAGGCAGATTCCAGCCACTTTTCATATTGTCCATCGGGCGATTTTTGGCAATCATCCAGCCGGTTAATTTAGACATCACCGTTTCGGTTGTCAGGCAATGATGCGGGAAGATGCATTTATACAAATTGGGATAAGTGAAGCGATCGTCCAGCGTCATCAAATTGTGTAGCATCGTTGTGCCACTGCGCCAGTGCCCGAGAACGAAAATAGGGGGTTGGATTTCCGTTTTTTCAATACGTTTGGAAAACAGAGCTTTCTCGGCGACATTAGCAACCGAATTGAATAACGTCATAAACAGCGTCGGGATAATCCGATGTGCCTGGGACCAGTGGATGTCTGCGCCGACTTTGATCAGTTTCCGGAAATCAGAGACACGCATACCGTGCCAAATCACCAATCCCCCTTGAGAATGGCGGACGGGCTTAGGCGGTTTTTCTGTCTTTTTCCCGGTCATTGCTGTCATATCGTTTTCAGTGAACTTCTTTATTCTCTTAGGGCCGAGATTCTTGACTCTATCAATGCACTCGGTGTTTTTGTGCTGTTTTCATGATGAGATTGGAAAGAAATCACTTGATTTTACCGCCTTACGGGGCTTTGATGAACCAATCGTGCAAACTCTTTCCTAATCATCATAGAACTTTACTGCAAACAGGATACTCGAAAAGCATGTCCTGGCAAAACGTCAGTTCATAGCGAATTCTAATTTGGAGCGATATGCTGATGATAAAGTTTAAGAATGCAATATCGCTGACTGGGGCTATTCTAGGGATTTTGGATGCCTAAAACAGCCGTCTTGTACAATAGTATCGGTATTTACTCGCCAGCATTGTTTTTCATGATACGGAATGTGACGGGTTCCTTCGCCTCAGCCCCAGTTATGTAGGGTGCGTCNAGACCTTAGGTTTTACCACATTTATTGAGTTGGATGGCTGCGGTGTAGCCGTCCATCATGGCTTGGAGTTTGGTCCAGCCTCGCCATAGAATTAGCCAGCCGGGGCGGTGGTCGGACTTGCGGTTTTGGTGACCGCCTAATCTCGCTAATGCCATGTAAAATTCGTGTGTCGTTAAATCTTTATTTTTACGATAACGCCACATGCTTAAAAGTTCAACATATTCAGGGGCCAACATCGTTGTCGCGGGGCGTGTTTTGGCATCTTGCTGGCGTGACGCGTCGCGAAGATTTAGTAAGGTGACTGCTACGACTGTTAGCAAAGCAATCGCGGGTTCTAAGCGGGCGGTCGAGTTGAACTGCATGTCTTCAATTTGACAGCCGGTTTTCATTGCTTTGTGAAGTTCTTCCACAATCCATCTTTGCTCGTACCATTGAATGACAGACTTCGCATCATCGAATGTTTTCACGTGATGGTTGGACAGCAACATCCACTCGGTCGCCTTTTCACCGGCTGGCGGATTGGCTTCGGTTGCCAGCACCACGAACATCGGCAAGGGAGCATTTCCGTGATGGCCAGACCTGGCATGTGGCGGACAAACAAGAACCGGTCCGCCTCGAACAATAAACTTTGCATTCTTTCTGGCTTTGCGATCACGCTGTTTCTGGATGTCCATCGTAAACTTACCCAACTCCGGCAAACTTTGTGCGTAATCTTTCAAGTAGAGTTGCTTGCCGCCATCTGTATGACCAGCACAAACCTTGCGGACTTTACAAGCACGGATCACAAAACGCCGCCCGCTGTGGACTTCGTGTTCGAGAAATTCGAATGTATCAGATCCTTGATCGCAAACGTCAATCAGTCGTTTGTCAGCAGGTAAATATTGCGTTCCTTTAAGCCACATTAAGCTTTCACGAGTGCTCCGATTACGACTTTGCTTCAATGTTTCGCCTTCAGGAACGTTGTCGCGAAGATGCAGAATCTGATCCAATGGGCCGAGCACTTTTCTGGTGTTAGCAGCCACCGCCAGAACGTTTTGGCAGATGTAACCGCACCGACTTCCCGTCCCGATTTGTCCCAAGTCAGCTGAAAGTGATGTGAGCGAATCGTAGTCCAATTCGGTGGCGTCATGCAGGATGAGAATTGGTTCGTCGCTGGCTTGAATTTCTGAAAGTGTATGTTGCCGAACGGTTTCGATGATCTGCACATGAGTGACATCTTTAGTATCGCACAGACGATAAAAAGCTCGCAGGTCTGCGGGGGAAGCCATCTTCTGAGGTAAAGATCCTCCCGGGTGGCGACGCATCAAATCAAATGTTTGAACCAGCCTTGCGGTGCGTCGCTTGTCTCCCAGTTGAGCGTTTCCAAAAATAGATTGTCCAAGTGTGACGTTCGAATCCAATTGTGCAGACATCAGCAACACCTCCATGCAGGAACAAAACCAAGGGTCAGGTGTTTTGATCTTATACATCTGCCTTCCTTGTGAGGGGACACATTTTTACAATGTAAAATGCACACTGTGCATCAGGCGAATCAGTTCCTTGCCACGACAGAAGTTACACCCATCCCGGCTGGCAAAAGAAAATGAACAATTGTAAAATCTTCCAACAACTTGTGGTAAAACCTAAGCCTCTAGCTCCCCCTTCCCAAGGGGGAGAACACATTTTTTAGAAGTACCATCTAAATCAGAGACACCCAGAAATTAACGTGGCAGTTTGACTTTGATGTTGCGATCATTTTTGGTTTCTGATTTGATGTGCTTGTATGTCATCCATCGTTTTTGATCCGGGTCTCCGATGCGAACGGTGTATTTGCCTTGCTCGAAAACTTTCGGTTGCCAGCTGTTTCCTGGAATCCGTACCGTGTATACGATTTCATTAGTTTGCTCGTTGATCACTTGAATGACTGGATTAGCTCCTTTTTTCAAGTGGAACGTTGGCAAATATCCTTCAGCTTTTCGCCCGTAATTATCCAGTGCGGAAATTCGTTTGGGCCAGCCAGGAAATTGATCGCTCGGTTTCAGGTTTTTCGGATCGAGTTGTAAGCGGTAACATTCAATCGAAAGTTCAGCACTCTTTTTATGAAAGCGAACAATGCCATGTCCGGAAGCTTTGTCATGCAAAGTGTTGATACGGCCCGGCCTGTTTTTAACAGCGGGATNANCAATCGCATGCACAGTTAAAGGATGCCCGAACGAATCGGTGTAGTCTCCCGTATTGTCGAGCTTCGGATTGGTTCGGTTTTTTACGGGAACTCCTTCCTGATCTGGTAGCCAGGATCGAGGATAGCCAGCTGCAATCGAAGGAACACAGAAAGAGAATCCGGAATCTCCAGGGACATCGACTCCGTGATGCACAATCGAAGCTAAGTGTTGATCGCCTGCCAGATGAAACGCAAAGCCTTTACGCATCGCGATGACAGCTTTGTTGCGACCCGTTTGAGGCCAGGCGTTGGAATCCAGATCGCCCACCAGAAACATTTTCTCAGACCCATGATAATTGGCGATATTGCAGAAAATTGTCGCAGAAAGCACACACTTCATATCGGCCCCCCGCCAATCAGCGGCCCATTCATCCAGGAATTTCAATTGACGATCACCGAGTAATTTAAGCCCTGGTTTATCGAGTTTTTTGGTATCAAAATTCGGATCTTTCAAATGGTCGGGACGTCCGGACCACATCGCCACAGAGCGGGGGCCAGATTTGAACATGCGATCTGCAATGATGGCAAAGCTCACACGACCGTAAACCATGTCGCCATAATAGACAGAGATGTTCTGCTTGATGGGGGTCGGATCGTAAAAGTCGGGATGATGAGAACACTGCGTGCGATGAACCACGTTAACAAAATCGCGGTGCATGGCGTATCCACCTTTATCGTGTTCAGCATATGTTGCAACAGAATTGCCGCCATTGCCCCAGATGTTTCCCTGATAAACATCGTGATCGTCTGGCAAGCAAATCGAAGGTCGATCACGCATCAAATCTCGAAACGCCCAGCCAAACAGATACCATTTACGCAAGTAGTTCAAAACGGCACGGTCCACAGGTTTGCGAATGATGCCGTATCCTCCGACACCTTCATAAAGTTGATCGCCGGAAAAGAACAGCACGTCCGGATTTTGCTCGGTCACCGTTTCTGCAATCTCGACATTCGGGAAACCGTAATCTGTGTTCCCGGTAAAGCCCGCAACGCTGACGTCTCGATTGACTGGATCTTTACGAATGGTTCCTTCGTACTTGTCAACAACAGTTGACTTGCCATTGTTCAGAGAGACGAGTCTTATCTGATACGGGGTGTCGATCTGCTGGGCCCACTTGGGAATTCTGATTGTTGCAACACAGGCGACAGAATTAATCTTTTCAAACTTTCCGCATAGAGACCACTTCGTTCCTTTTTTACAATGCAATTCAACAGAGTGCTTTTCCAGGTTTGCAATCGGAGGAAGTTGGACAGACATTTTCAAAACGTGTCCGTCTTTCCCTCGGGAATCACTCAAGGTATGCATGGCCCACAGAATCGGTCCGAAAGCGTGTGATTCATCAGCGGATAATTTGTCACCAGAAACTGTCCAGTTATCAAACCAGAACTTGGATCCAAACTTTTTCTTTTGAAGTGAGCGAAGCGGGTTGTGTAATAGTGCAATGTTGCCCGCCAGTTGGTTAGCAGGAACATTTAATGTGAGCGGTTTTCCAAGCGGCTGGTTGTTTTTTGCATCAATCGCCTGCAAAGTTAAAGTCCCTTGTTGTTTCGTGACGGCTCCTTTGAGAACGAGTCGGATATCAGAATTATCCCAGGAAATGTCCAGTTTCTGATTCTTCGCACCGAGAAAAAGAACCCCATTGGTTTGCAAACCGCATTCAATTCGTTTGCCCTTGAGGCAGCGAGCACGGTAGTCATCGATTTCGTCCTGGATTCCAATTGCAAATCCAGCTGCTCCTAAGCCATTTTTCTTTTCGAGCAAGCCGACCGTTACCGCTGTTTCGAATGAGCCTGCACCAAGGGTTAACTCTCGTGTCAGAATATGGATGTTTCGGTTGGCTGCACCGCTGAGGCACTCAATACGGTTTTGCTTGACGTGCCAATCTTCCATCGGATTCGCCCAAAGAGTTTTTCCCAGCCAGGGCTGATTCGGTGTTTGGTTCCAATTGATGGTCAGCTGAGATGTTGCTGGCTCAGCTGCAACAAGCTCTTTCGAAGCTTCGGGGAACACCAATCCCAAGAATAACACAAGACAGAAAGCTGCCGAAATTGGTTGATGTCGAAATAGATTGAATGTTACAGGATGCACTGGAATCTCTTTTCTGCAAAACTTTTTTAGGTCCATCAAATTCTTTACGTCTACTTAATGTGGCAAACCTGCCAAAAGACCGCAAGTTAAGGGAACCTCTATTAATTGAATATCAGAGATTCTCGAATACAGCTTGGTTATAAAAAACAGTTCAAAACCCCCTCTAACTCCCCCCTTCGTAAGGGGGAGAACCAATTAATAGAGGTTCCCTTAACCGCTAAAAAACATACGATGTTAAAATGGGCAAGGTGCATTGAGTCTTCAGGATTTACCAATTTTGTGGCTGCTGCCGATCCAACCGGTTGGAATGGTTGCATCGCTTGTGAATCGAATTGATCTCATGCACAGGCACAGACGATAGATCAGACAGGGTAGCAAATCTGTCCGATTATTTGGATTGTAATCGATCCAGTGGTCTTACTGATTATGCAAAAAGTTGTTGAGAGTTGTTGAGATATGACGCACGCCTAAACCCTTTCAGGTTTTTATCGTGTTTGCAAATAGACGCCTGCGGCAGATTGCCTGTCGATTTCGCGTAGAGAAATGTTCTGGCAATGCCAGGAGTGAAGGAACGGATTATGTCTGGAATAAGAAAACTGTTACTTGGCGGGGCAATTTGTTGCCTGATCATCTCATTGGTGATCCCGGTAACTTCAAGCAATGGGCTCAACTCCAATTCGGAAGTTTCAGCAGCTGGGCCTTTTTTCCGGAATCCTTTTAAGAAGGAAAAGTCTAGTGCCAAGAAAAGCACGACTGCCAAGAAGAGGACAGTGAAATCTGATTCCAGGACAAGTGATGCCAGTGACGGCAATTCAAAAAGTTCTGTGATGCAGAAGTTGCAGAATGAATACGAAAAAAGTGATCAGCCATCTTCAAAAAATGCGACCAGTAATTCTAAGCAGTCCAAAAAGAGTTCTTCTCAGAAGTCAAAGGCATCGACCCAGCGAGATAAAAAAGGAAACATCTTCAGCCGAGCTTACGATAAAGTTCTAGGGAATTCTAAATTCGAATCAATGCCTCGTGGCAAGGCAACTTACGCAGCAGAACGAACACCGAATGCGAATTTTATTCATGGGAAAGGCTCTAAGAAAGTTGTTTCCGGGGAATCGAAATCTACAAAGCAGATTGGTCAAGCTGATATTATCATTCCACCTCAACCACAACCAAACTTCCTACCTGGTTTGGACATGACAGATATCGAAGCAATCAAGCCTGCGATTACCGAAGGCTTGAAGCCTCTGGCAACAAATGATCCTTTTCCGCTACCTCCGTTGCCCGATGAAATTGGTTCACTATCAACTTCAGTAAGCCAATCGGATACCGCAGACGCAATCCAGAAATTGGAACCAAAAGCCACTGGGCTGGAAGTCCCACTTCCAGGCGATTTTTTGATCAAATTCGTTCCTGTTGAAACGGAGCCAGTTCCTGAAAAACTCACCGAAAATGCGGAGCAAAGAGTCAGCGAACCAACAGCTGAAATGATTGAGCAGAGGGCCGAAGCATTTGTCGAACCTGCTCCTCAGGTTCAATTTGTAGAAAAACCTCCAGTCCTCAACAAACATGGACTGCCGCCTGCTCCTTCAGCAGTTGATACCGCTCCGGTTTCTTCTCGAACTTCAGTTGTAAAACGGCGATTTGCATCGACAAATTCCAAAGGCTGGCACAGTCGCATCGTGAAATCTCAGCGACAAGAACCTAACACATTAAATATCCCGGACGATATCCGTCCAGCAGCTTTGCCTAATCCAGCGGTTGTTCATAAAGAAGATACCGCAGATAAATACCGCCGCATCTCTGAACGAGGAGACCGNGCTGGATTCAAAGGATTTTGTCCGGTCGTATTAAGAGAACAACTCGAACTGGTTGACGCCTCTCCTGAGTACCGTGTCGAGCATGAAGGAACGGTTTACTATCTTTCAACCGCGGATGCGATGGCACAGTTCGAAGAAGCTCCAGAACGCTATGCCCCTGCCAAAGGAGGGATTGACCTGGTGAAGTTCACAAACCAGGGAGTCGAAGAACCAGGCAGCCTCGATTTTGCAGTTTGGTACCAGGATCAACTGTACCTGTTCTCTTCCCAGGAAAGAATGGATCAGTTTAAGTCTGAGTCAGACGCTTTTATTCCTAACGAATAAAATTCTAAATCTCACATTGAATGCACTCTTGTTAAGAGCTGCACCTTTTGCCGGGTGTGGCTCTTTTTTTGTATACCAGCCCGAATAGCCCGCTTTGAAATTGTGGACTTTTGTCGTTTCGTCAGTTGGCACCACAAATTCNCAGCCAATTTTGGCTGAGTTGCGTCGCAACAAGAAGCGACATCCTCAGCTCTCAATTCTCAGCGAACAATCAAAGCGGGATTCCAAAAGTAGGGTGGCGTGCTTGTAAAGACCGGTCACATGGGTAACAGTTGTTCGGAGACATGGGTAACAGGTCCAAACAGTTTAGTTCATCTCATCGGGNTGTCCAGATTGAACTCGCGAGTATTTCTCTCGCACGTCGATCCAGCCAATCCGAAAGTGGCAATAATAGACTTCATACACGTTCTTATTTGGTGTGCATGACAGGCCGATTCGTTCGCCTGAAAAGGCTTCACTTGTCTTGAATTGCTTGCCCTTAAAACTGAATTGTCCCACGCGATTGGCCTTGCGAACCTCAAAACGATTCGAGTAATCAAACTCCTTCACCATTTCTGGATACTCGCGATCACTCACGCAATAACGACTCGCTGGAACATCTAAAGACAACGCTTCGTGAGGACGCTCCTGGTTATACATCGCTCGGAAGGGATCGAAACGTCGCTGAGCATCGCATAGATCATCGAAAAATCGATCTTGAAGTAACTCCGCTTTCAGCGTCCGGTGAAAACGTTCCTCCTTGCCACGACCTTGAGGATGATAAGGGCGACCATGAATCACTTCGACTCCCAGTCGCATCAGCCAGGCGGTCAGGCGTGTGTGCTTGCTCGGCGAATGAGCTGAAGCCCACGGAGTTCCGTTATCTGCATACAGCGCCCGAGGCATTCCATAACGGCGAAACATCGTGATTAAATGCTCTTTGACGACACCGTAACGTGGCCCCACACAAGCCATCAAGCCAATTGCATAACGCGAATGATCATCAAGTACCGTCAGCGGATAACAGTACTGAGAGTTGCTCATTTTGAACTCGCCTTTGAAATCAATCTGCCAAAGTTCGTTCGGTTCACTGCGTTCAAACCGTGTGTAATGTTTGCGGGACTCAGTCGCTGCCGGCGGGATACGACCATGACGATGCAGAATCGCGGTGATCGTACTGGCTGCGGGAATTTTCTTGTGACCCAGTGCAAGCAACCTGGCTCGAAGTTTACGACCACCCCAGACGGGATGTTCCTGACGAAGCTCAAGCACGAGCTGTTCGATTTTTTCAGAAGTCTGCAACGGGGAGTTTTGCGGACGGCGGGATTTTTTGCAAAGTCCTTCGGTTCCTTGCTGCTGATAGCGTTTAAGCCACTTGTAGCCGGTCTTACGAGCGATTTTAAAGCGACGACACAACGCAGACATGTTAGCTCCTTCAGCAGAAGCCAACGAAACAAATTCTTTTCTCAAAGACATCAGATCACTTTCATGCCAAGGCATCACCAACCTCCTTTTTAAGGAAGTTTAGTGAATATCAAAAGTGTTACCCATGTCTCCGAACAACTGTTACCTATCTCTACGGTCTTTACAGTGCTTGTACCCACCTTCGTGTGCCGATTGATTCTCCTTGACCAAGATTCTGGGGGGGGGTGAACCTGTCAGTCGTCAGTTGTATGAGCGAGGATAATCAAT
>JAESQE010000351.1 GCA_016765335.1 Planctomycetaceae bacterium | reverse complement strand
GCTGAGTCAAATCGACTGGCTCCATCGCAACCAGAAAACAGGCCAGCGAGCCTTTCATGTCGCAACTGCCACGACCAAACAGCTTGCCTTGGTCGCGATGTAGCTCGAATGGGCCTGATTGTTCGTAAGACCAGTCAGAAACAGGCACAACATCTGTATGAGCACAATACGCCAACCCGCCGGAACCAAGGTGCGAGCCAGTAGTTGCAATTACATTCAGCTTCTCGACGCCTTGTCGATCCTGATAGGCGACCTGTTCACAATCCAGCCCTAATCGCTGAAGAAAACCAATCACATAACCACTGATTGATGTGTTTTCTGTGGAACTGACCGAAGGAAACGCAACCAGATCGCTGAGTGCATCAGCTACTCTCTCAATACCCACCTAGTCTCCCTATCTTTACCATTGGTCACATCAAAGATATCAAATTCGGAATAATCGTCATCTTTTTACATCACAGAGGCAATTTTGCGCAAGTCAATCGCCCTGCATAACCGATACCACTGATAAATCCGATTCCATCATAAGCATCTGCTCGCTCCATGCGTGTAGATACACATCAATCGTGTGGAATTTTTTACAAAGTAATCGAATTCATTCCAGAGTGGCATCTTACAGATGAATGAACCTATTCACCGCAGCTGGTCCAGGGCTAACTCCACAGGACAAATTGTCTGTTTATCAACCGAGCATTTGCTCGTTGGAAAGCCAGTCAATAAGTCATTTGTGCGTCTGCAAAAAAAGCTGGTCAACATATTTTGTTGTACGGCAGTGCTTTTTCAGATTTGTTACAGTGCTGAATCAGCCTTTGCACAAAATCAACCAGAGGTTGTGCAGGCATATGGTCAGTTTCCAAGTGGATACAATCCCCAGGGACAGATTCAGCAAGTTCAACAGACCCAGCATGTGGGCCTGCCTAAGCGACCGCAATATTATGAACAGATCCCGGCTCGTCGAGGGTGGGAAGATCGTGTTGAATCTCCATTAGACAGATTTCTCAAGCAGTCTTTCCGCCAAACATACGGTCGAGTGGACTATCTCAGCTGGAGTTTTTCAGATCCTGGATCAGGATTTATTGGTGCTCCTGGGAAAAAGCTAGGTGATGGCGGAGGCTTTAGCAAGCCAGTATTCATTGATGGTGTTCCTCTCCAGACCGTATTACTTCAAAACACAGCGAACAATAAAGTATTCATTCAAACATGGGAAGCAAACGAATCAGAGCTTGTAGATAGAGATGTAAACGGATTTTTCTATGATATTGAAGATGTCTTTATTAATGGAACCAAGCCACCTGTTGCTGGCATAGATGGTATTAATGACGATGACAACGACATCGATATTTTCCCGCGTATTACCAATGCTGAAAAAGAGTTGATGCTCAGCGGACAGGCTTTGTTTACGACGGGAGTTGTTGGCGACCCATCTCAAGTTGCTGTGCTTGCGATTGGTCAGTTGGCACCGATGCAGGCTTTCCAGCTTGACAACAACAATGGATTCCGTGGAGTTGTTGGTATCGATCTGCTTTTTGGGGCAATCGAAACTGACTTTTTTGTGATGAACACTTCTCGAAGTTCCTATCAATACATCCCGATCACCGGTGGACTCATTAGGTTTCCTGGCACCGAGGTTTCCACTGGGGTTGACCCTATGGTCATCCCGGTTCTCGTCAATGGAGAAATGGCCCCGAATATTTATGACAATGCCGGAAACTTGATCACAGACTCGAACAACTTTTACTTGCTTTATAACGACTCTTATATTGTCGATTATAAAACAGAGGCCTGGGGATTCAATCATAGTATGTTCTGGACGCTGCGTGAGCGACCAGGTCGCTTTAAGCTTTCAGGCTCTCTCGGGTTTCGGTATTTCGACTTCCGCGAACAAATGCTGCAACAAGGTTCCTTTTCTGACGACGACACAGTTGCAGATTTCACTTACAATACAGAGTTAGGTGGCTCGCTGGATTCAACCATCGATTCGGTCACTAAAAATAGTGTCTATGGATCGACCGCAGGATTAAGAGCAGAAGTTGGAGACGAGCGTTTCTCACTGGGGCTGGATACCAAGGTACTACTAGGTCTCAACACACATGAAGCAAAAGTCGCTGTCGATGACCTGCTATTTGTTGGGGATGACAATTTCACAAGAGACAAGGCTACCGATTTCGCCCCCGGCTTTGAAATGGTTTTCGATACCAAGGTTAAAATCGCTGCACATGCCACGTTGGTCGTTGGTTATAACTTCCTCTGGTTTGGTGAAGTGACCCGCCCCGCAGATAACATCTACTACGACATTAATGCAACGCGAATTATTGCTCCTGCCTTGGGAGGGCCTGATTACACTCTGAGCAATAATGTCATCGTCAACAAAAAGAAAACGAGCATCAGTCTCAGCGGTGTTTCTGTTGGTTTGGTATTTGACTGGTAATCACAGCTATCAGCGGGTCGAACTTATTCTCGGCCCGTTACAATTCGGCTGATTTTTTTGAATTCTGGGTGGGCAGCTGTGCCACACCATTCGAAAATTAATGACTCGATTGTCGTTAACGTCATGCCCGAGTTTTCCAGACGCCTGATCGCGGTCTCGTAATCTAAATTCTTCTGGCTACGAACCGCATCCACTGGAATCACGACTTCATAGCCGATTGCTTGCAGGTCAAATGCCGTCTGCAAAACGCACACATGAGCTTCGATCCCTACCAAAACCGCACGGAATCGACCGTCTTGTCGCTCTCCAGCTCCCGGTAGATTCAACGCTTCTACACTACTAAATCGCTTCTTTTCAACCGGGGAATCCAAGTATTCACACACCGGCGATACCGTTGCCCCTAATCCTTGCGGATACTGTTCGGTCGCCAACATCGGAACATCAAGCACGTCAGCGACTTTGAGTAAACGACAAACATCATTCGTGAAACTTTCTGCATCCGGAATCGCAGCAAGCAGTTTTTCCTGAAGATCAATGACGATCATCAAAGATTGCGTTGGCTGGATCAATTCGTGACTGCGTAAATAATCTGACATTCGCTTCTTGCTGTAAGTGATATCAATGGAAAAGAAATAGGAATTCACCATAAACTGTAGCAACTGTAAAGCATCAATGACAAGCGGCCTTACGCAGATAAGGAATTTGGGAGCATTTCGACGCACAGTCAATAAGCGAGTGTGTATAATAAAATTCATAAAGTAGAGAACAGATGACCGAACAATCAGAACAGTGGGACATCGAAGCTGCGCAGGATTCCTGCTGCTTTTTCTCGGTCAGAGTCACAGCTGGCGCCAAGCGAAATTTTGCAGGAGGCATTCATCAAAGAGCTTTGAAAATCAGCGTGACGCAAGTCGCAGAAAAAGGGAAAGCCAACAAAGACGTCCTCAAACTCCTGGCCAAATCTCTGGGTATCAAAAAGAGTCAGCTTCAACTGATTTCGGGCGAGACATCTCGGCTGAAAAAGTTTTGTTGTCAGCAAATCACAAAAAAAGAGTTGATCCAAAAACTGGATCAACTCCTCAACTCTTAACAATCATTGGTCAATTCAGCCACAGCGAAATCAAGACCAGCACAGAGATCATGAAAGCGATTTACGAACGATGTTGCGAGGTAGCCATTGGTCTGACTTGAGTCTGATTGGCGTCCCAGATTTCCTGGTCTTTATCTGAGGCCCAAGGTAATGGCTGATCGTGAGGAATGTTTTCTTCCGGCCCCGAATGAAGCTGATAGGCTTCCTGAGATGATTTTGCAAAAAATCGTTGGAACCACAGCATGCCGGTAACATAATGCGTCGGGCAAACCAATTGAATTCGGATTCCCCGGTCATAACAATCAAGCAACATTCCGAAAAAGCCACTGGGGACATACTTCACATGAGTCATTGCGAAGCTAAGTGATTTTTTCTGTTCTTGTTCCGTCAAACGAGCGACCGTTTCGCGAAGCAACGCCAAGTCTGCTCCATCCCAAATTTCAATTGCTCCCATATCGAGTGAAACAGTACCGTTGAGTTCCTGAACGCTGATTCGTTGATGTCTTTTGCGTGGCATGGTTTTCGATCTCCCGGCATGATTGCTGAATCTGTGATTGATGTGTATCAATTGGATTACGCAATGGCCGCGCCAAAGAGATCCAAGGGGCTTGCAACAACCGGACCATGAGTCGCAACCTACATGCACAATAGGAGTTACGCATTATTCTTGTTGCGGACTAAAAGGATTCCCCTGTTGCCGTAAAGCATCCTGCAACAGATTTTATGATGCCCAATTGCATCACAACCACATAAAAAACGAGCGGATCAATTCCTGTTAGTCATTTGGGTAGAAACTTTTGAGTAATTCTCGCATGTCTCTTGGTGAATGATTAAATGAACCACAACTAGATTCACCAGGGTAGCTCATACGATCCCGTTTAGAGTCGTGTGAGAGTGCAGCAGGCACCCAAGGCCGGGGCAAGTCGATTTGGGAGAGGGAGGCTTCTGCCGAACCTTTTTGACACCACGTGCCAAGCACCACCTGGCTCCGCGGGAGCGTCGCCCTCCCAGAGTTACGTTATCTATGTGAGAGTTTTTAACTCGTCCCCAATAATCTGCCACCAATGCACTTGTAACTTATCGGTTAGTGGGGGATTTCGGTGATGTTGCTTATGATTTCTGTGTTGTTGAGTCGTGTTCGAAGCGTCTGGCCGATGGTGCAGTCTTCTGCTGTTTTAATTAATGCTCCTGATTTCTCATCGGTGGTGATCGAGTAACCGCGAGCCAGGACTTTTAACGGACTTAAAGCATCGAGTTGAGCAGCGGCTGTTCGGAGCTGTTCTGTAGAGCGTTGGCAGTGTGCCTGGATGTTTCTTGTCAGTTGTTGTTCCTGCTCATCAAGTTTCCTGCGAGGTTCGGTTAACAGTTCGATGGGTCGCTGGAATATTCTGCGTGCAGCCAAGCCGTCCAGAAGGTGCCTGGCTTGTTGAGAACGAAATCGAAGACTGTTTTGTAGTCGGGCCTGGGCATCGAGTAATTCTGCTTTCACTTCTGCTTGATTGGGCACTGCAAATTCAGCGGCTTCTGTCGGAGTCAACGCTCGGCGGTCGGCAACCAGATCCGAAATGCTGACATCGATTTCATGCCCCACTGCACTAATCACCGGAATTGGGGAAGCTGCGATGGCGCGGGCAACAACTTCTTCGTTGAAGGGCCAAAGATCTTCGAGTGATCCCCCGCCCCGCCCGGTGATGNTCAATTCGACATCTGGAATCCTGGCTGCATCTTTTAATCCGGCTGCAATTTGAGGAGCAGCCGTTGCCCCCTGAACCGGGACAGGCACAACAATCAAATCGGTCAAAGGCCAACGCCTGGTTAAAACTTGCAGCATGTCTCGAACCGCAGCACTGGTGCCACTGGTCACCAAGGCAATCTTTTTCGGAGACCAAGGCAATGGACGTTTTCGTTCGGGATCGAATAAACCTTCAGCAGATAGTTTTTCCTGCAATTGCCGAAACGCTAACTCTAATGGACCAAGCCCTTGCGGGAAAATCTGCTCTGCACTGATTTGATAAGTGCCTCGGGGAGGATAAACTTGAATCGGTCCGAGAACGACAACTTCCAGGCCGTCTTGCAAATCAAACTTGAGACGCCCAGCTCGCGCTTTCCACATGACAGCTGAAATCTGAGAGCTTTCGTCTTTGAGCGTAAAGTAAATATGCCCCGATCTTGCCCGGACCAGATTAGAAACTTCCCCCAGACAGGCGACTTGATCGAAATTCGATTCGACCAATTCACGGATTTCTCGTGTCAGTTCAGAAACAGTCAACGGTTGAGGAGTCATTGATTCCATAAAAAACACTCATTAATTATTATCGAGAACGTCGCAAACAGACAAGCAAAAGTTTGGTTACCCCCAGCCCAACTCCCCGGCAACATTTTTCAGGTAAGTTAAAGATTGTGCGATTTCTTCTTTTGGATGTTCGCAAAGGTTTCGTTGCACGGTCAGCCAACCTTTGTAGGAAATTTCTTCAAGTGTGGCCAGGGTTTCGTCCCAGATGATTTCTCCGCGACCGACCGGGACTTCCTGTCCGCCTCCGGTAAAATCTCGCACTGCATCTCGGGCTGTAAACTGCTCAATATACTGATGCAAAAAACGTAATGCCTGGACCGGATTGATGCCATTGAGTGTCATGATGGCTGGATCAAAATCAATCGCGACTGGTCCGGTACGAATACTGTCGAGAAACTCTTTCAGATTTTCGGGCGACTCTCCCATAGGAATGATACTGAGTATGACCCCAATGTGGTTTCCATAACGAGCCAAATCACTGACGGTTTCGTGTAGTTGCTGATATTCCGGAGAGTTTGGATCATCGGGGACTTTTCCGATTTTCATGCAAAGATGCGAAACGGCCAGCTTGCTTGCCAGTTCCATTGCATCACGAGTGGCTGCCACCCGAGCATCCAAATCGTCTTGGTCATACAAAGACCGGCGAACCGCAAAGGAAAGCGACGTAAGTTGCAAATTGAATTCTTTGATCAGGTGCGACAATTCCCTTCGAGCAGTCTGAGAAAGTTCTCGGGGCTTCAATTCGAGCCTCGCGTCGATGCGGACCCCTTGCACCTGAAGCAATCTCGCTGCTTTCAGTGCGGATCTCAGAGGAAGTTTTAATGACTGAGTTGCCAAGGCTAATCGCGGTAACATGGGAATCCGTAAATCTACTGAACTGTAAAAAGGAAACTGTAAAAAGGAAACTGTTGAGAAAAACTGGCTTGAATTGGGGAAATCATCGTTAAGTCTCAAAGATAATTCAATCAGTTCACCCAAGATAGCAACCTTTTACAGGATTTACAGCGACTAACTGTTTCATTTCCCCTGATCAGAATTGGAATCATGAGACATAGGACCGTTAGGTTCGGAAGAACAATTTCAATTAGCACTCATTGATTTATGCGACTGCTTTAACGCCGATCTTGTTAACAGCCAGTAGGAATGATGCGNTATGCATACGCGTATTTGTTCTCGCGACAGTTTTAATTGGGATTGGCATGACGCAACAATTTACAAGCAGAAAAACATGTTCAGCAACTCTCTGAAAACGCCGTTTGATACACCTTGGGTAATCACCAGGCGATGTGGGCTTGCAATGAAACGATTTGCAATCTGCGCTGCGATGGTGGCCTTGTTCATTTCGTCAGTTGATGCTGCATCGAAAGATGACGCTGATGGTGTGGATGCAGGTTCATTTGATATTTACCAGGGGGCAATCCCGATTAAAGAATTCTCTTTTGAGAATGAAGAAGATCGCGATTTTGATCGTCAACCCGACAATTGGATTCGACGCAAGGGGCCGGATTTTCGAAAATATGTCTACGCCGAAATTGATTACACACAAGCCGATGCAGGCAAGCGGAGCCTGCGGATAGATGCCAACGGTAGCGGAGCCATCTATTACTCCCCAGCTCTTTCGATCGATTCAGAACATTCCTATGTGATGCAAGCATCTGTCATGACTAAAGGTCTGAAGTTTGACGCAGCAGTGATTACGTTTTCTTTTCTGGACCATCGCAAGCAGCGAATTAAACGCATCGTTACAAATGCTGTCTCTGGAACGCACAATGAATGGGTGCGATTGAGTCTGCCGCCTTATGTTCCCAGTTCTAATGTGAAGTATGTTGTTGTTGGCTGCCATCTTATTCACAGCGNGAAAATGGATATTAGTGGATCGGCCTGGTTCGATAATATTTCGATCGGGAAATTGCCTCGGTTAAGCCTAGCGAATAATTTTGAAACACATTTTCGTCAGGCAGAGTCTAAAGTCACAATCATTAGTAGTGCAACCGGGTTTGACCAATCATACAATGGCGAAGACTATCAATACGAATTGCGTTTACNTTCTGAAGACGTAGATGGCAATATTCTTGATGAGACAAATTATCAGTTCGATAAGAATTCGCAACAAGAAAAGCCTGATGAAACTCAGTGGAATCTGCCGGTCTATCCGCCTGGATATTACAGGGTTCGTGCTTCTTTATGGAGAAATGGTGAACTGATTGTTCGTAAAATGACGTCGTTTGCCGTTTTAAATCTTGTCAAGGAAACACCGCCTCAGGGAGAATTTGGTTGGAATCTTTCTGGCTCTTTTGCTCATCAAATTCCGTATCAGGATTTGCTGGCTATTATGCAGGAGTCTGGTATTAACTGGGCTAAAATCCCGGTCTGGAAGTCAGCTTTTGAGGTCAACTCAAGCGATTCGGGGCAACTATTAACCGGTTTGCGAGACCAGTCAATTACTCCGATTGGGATGCTCATCAATCCGCCTGAGAACATCAGAAAAAAGTATGCCGAAAATTGGACAGGAATCAGCGAACTATTTACCTCTCCCCCTGTTGTCTGGAGAGATTCTGCGAATCGGGTCATGGCTGTCTATTCCCCAACAGTGACTCGCTGGCAATTGGGAGATGATCAGGATTCAAGCTTTGTTGGAATGCCTGATTACAGCGAAACCATGGAGGAAATTCGTAAAGAGTTGCAACGAATCGGGCAAATTCGACAGTTAGGGGTTCGCTGGAATGTTGGTTCTGCGGTGAATACAAATCGCTCACTGAACCGCAACTTCATGACGATCCTTTTTGATGAAACTCAAACGATTGAGTCTGTTTCAAAAACTGTTCAAGAAATTCACGATGCAAGATACGAAGCTTGGATTGTCGTCAAAGCAGATAAAATGGNCACGGAAGCTGATCCTTACAAACGAGCAAACAGCTTGGTGAGAAGACTCGTCGATGCCAAGCGATGCAATGCAGATTTGGTGTTTGCTTACGATATTTTTGATGATGAATGCGGTTTGCTCAATGCGGATGGTTCGCCTTCGGAATTGTTTTTGCCTTGGCGAAGTATTGCGTTGGCTCTTAACGGGAGTCAATACGCTGGCTCGATCCAGCTTCCAAACAATAGTACGAATCACGTTTTTCTCCGCAAGAACGATGCTGTGATGGTGGTTTGGAATAAAGTTCCCACGGTAGAAGAAATCAACCTGGGAGATGACGTCTACATGAAAAGCGTTTGGGGAGATGAGTCGCGTTTACTGGGATCTCCCGACNATGGTCGGCAGAAAATCCAGGTGAGTGAAGTTCCTTTAATTTTAACCGGTTGTTCCCGTCAGTTGGCGTTGTGGAGAATGGGGGTTCAGTTCGAAAAAGGACGTATTGCAAGCTCCTCAGCAGAGCATGAAGACAATCTTATTGTCAACAATTCTTTTCCTTGGAACGTGCAGGGGAAAGTTAAAATNCATGCTGCATCTGATTGGGATGTTCAGCCTCGCGAGTTTCCAGTAACTGCCTCTGAAAACGAAAAGGTGGCCTTGCCGTTCTCGGTCAAGCTACCCGCGCAATCAAGTGTGGGTAAGCNGAAGGTTTCGATTGAATTCAATCTGGCCGGAGCGGGGGGCGGGTATCCCTTCCTGGTGTATCGCGAATATCTTGTTGGACTGGGAGATGTCCACATGGCAATTGAGTTAACCAGGCTTGAAAATGGGGGGCTANNTGTCGAGCAAATCATCACCAACAAAACTGACCCACCAGAAGTTCTTGATTTGAGATGCCGGTTACGAGTTCGTTCACGCAGGGCACAAACCAAAAATAAATATGGTGTTTTAAGTGGACAAACAGCAAAGAACAGCTATCTCATCCAAAACTACGATCAGCTTGCCAGCAAAGATATTGAGATAGTTGCCGAGCAGAAAAACGGTCAGCGTTCCTTGGTCGAGACCCTCAGCGAAGAGCAGGTTCTCAACCTGTTGAATAAGAAGAAAAAGACTGATGCGAATCTGAGAAAAATGGAAACACAGAAGGAAACAAAAGACGAATCTGAGCAGGCAATCNAGTAGAGGCAATCACAGACTTTCCCATAAGGAAACCTCTATTCATTAGTTCTCCCCCTTACAAAGGGGGAGTTAGAGGGGGTTTTTGAACCGTTTTTTATAACCAAATTGTATTCGAGAACCTCTGGGATTCAATTAATCGAGGCTCCCATAGAAGAGAATCTGAATCGTCGTGAGTATCAGAGAGTCACAGTGCCGCCCACTGCTTACGGAAGTTGCGTTGTTCCCATTAGGTAACGGTCGCATTCGCGGGCAGCTTCTCGCCCTTCGTTGATTGCCCAGACAATCAAACTTTGTCCGCGACGACAGTCCCCGGCAGCAAAGACACCTTCAATGTTTGTGGCATATTTGCCGTACTCTGCTTTGAAATTGCTGCGATTATCGGTTTCGAGGCTCAGTTGCTCAGCAAGTAACTGTTCGGGACCACGGAAGCCCAACGCCATGAAGACCAACTCAGCGGGCCACTCTTTTTCTGAACCTTCAACAACAGAAAAGGGAGCACCGTTTTCTGCTGGCTTGGACCAATCCAATTGAACGGTTTTGATACCACGTAAGTTCCCCTGATCATCACCCAAAAACTCAACCGTTTGAATTGCGTATTCACGTGGGTCGTTGCTTAGGGTTTTGTTGGAATCGCTGGCATAATCAAACGCGGCAGCTGCTTCTGCGTGTCCGTAATCGGTGCGGAAAACTTTAGGCCATTGAGGCCAGGGGTTGTCGCTGGCTCGCTCATCTGGTGATTGAGGCACGATTTCAAAATTAACCAATGACTTGCAACCGTGCCGAACACTGGTGCCGATGCAATCGTTTCCGGTATCTCCTCCACCAATCACGATGACGTTTTTACCAGCTGCTGAAATGTAATTCCCATCTTCCAGATTCGAATCCAAAAGGCTTTTGGTGTTACCATGCAGGAACTCCATCGCCATGTGGATTCCCTTGAGGTTTCGCCCGGGTGTCTTCGCGAAGAATCATTAGGAACAGTCGATCCAACAGCCAAAACGACTGCATCAAACTGATTCTTAAGTTCGTCTGCTGAAATGTCTTTGCCGATTTCGGTGTTCGTAACGAATTCGACACCTTCTTTTCTTAGCAAATCCAAACGTCGTTCAACAGTTTCTTTTTCGAGCTTCATGTTCGGGATGCCGTACATCAACAGGCCACCCAATCGATCATCTCGTTCATAAACAGTGCAAAGGTGACCTGCCTGATTTAACTGAGCAGCTGCGGCCAGCCCAGCAGGACCAGATCCAATGATCGCCACTTTCTTGCCCGTGCGTTGCTTAGGAGGCATCGGCACAACCCAGCCTTCTTCGAAACCGCGATCAATAATTGCACGTTCGATGTTTTTAATTGTGACTGGTGGTTCGTGAATTCCCAGCACGCACGATCCTTCACACGGTGCAGGACAGACTCGGCCTGTGAACTCCGGGAAGTTGTTCGTTTTGTGAAGTCGATCAAGAGCTTCGCTCCACAAGTCGTGATAAACCAGATCGTTCCACTCAGGGATCAGATTATTGACCGGGCAGCCAGCAGCCATGTTCGCCATCAATCCGCCGGTATGGCAAAACGGAACACCACAATCCATGCAGCGTGCCCCTTGATCCTGAAGTTCAACCACAGGAAGTTGCACAGCGAATTCGTTCCAGTTTTCAATTCGTTCGCTCGCGGGACGCTCTGAAGGTGTTTGTCTTGTGAATTCTTTGAATCCGGTTGGCTTACCCATAATGATCTCAATATTCTCTTTGACTAATACTCTATTATATTCAATGTCTGCATCGTTTGACGGTGCTTTGGTTGATTTGCAAGACACCGCGTTGATTTGCAAGACGCCGCTATTTTCAGAGTGAGTTAGTATTACTTCACTCGATCAGTGTTAATTAAACGGATGTCGTTTCTTTTTCTTCTTCGAGTGCCAGTTCTGCCAAGGCTCGTTTGTAGTCGACTGGCATCACCTTCACGAAATTGCTGAGGTTGTTTTCCCAATCAGCAAGAATCGTTTCAGCAATCTTTGAACCTGTGAACTGGAAATGATTTTCGATGTACGATTTCAGTTCAGCGGCTTCTTCTGGACATTCGACTTCTTCGAGTTCGACCAGATCGAGACTGCAATTCGGAAGGAAGTCTTCTTTGGATTGATAAATGTAGGCGACCCCTCCAGACATCCCAGCTGCAAAGTTGCGGCCTGTTGCCCCGAGGATAATTGCTTTGCCTCCGGTCATGTATTCACAACCGTGATCCCCGACACCTTCGACAACAGCTGTCGCTCCCGAGTTCCTGACACAGAATCGCTCGGCAGCCACTCCACGCAAGTAGACTTCGCCAGAAGTTGCACCGTACAGGCAAACGTTTCCTGCGATGATATTTTCGTGTGGGTTAAATGTCGCGGCGCTATCGGGATACACAATAATGCGACCGCCACACAGCCCTTTGCCAACGTAATCGTTGATGTCCCCTTCGACTTCAATGGTAATTCCAGAAGTCATCCAGGCACCGAGAGACTGACCAGCAGACCCTTTGCATTTGATATGAATCGAGCCATCTGGCAAACCATTCGGTCCCCACTTTTTAGAAACTTCGTGGCTCAAAGTTGTCCCGAATGCTCGGTCGATATTCTGGATGTCCATCTCCAGTCGGACAGGTTCTCCATTTTCAATTGCGGGCTGACATTCCGGAATCAGCGTCATCTGATCCAGTGAATCTTGCAGACCATGATTCTGCGATTTCGTGCAATAGGTTCCTGCATTTTCATACGGTGATTGCGGCATCGCCAATATCGAAGAGAGATCCAGGTGCTTGGCTTTCCAGTGATCAATCGTGTCATCAAATTCCAGATGATCGCTTTGCCCACACATTTCATTGATGGTACGGAATCCGCACATCGCCATGTATTTTCGAGTATCTTCAGCCACCTTGTAAAGGTAGTTCACAACATCATCAGGTGTCCCTGAGAACTTCTTGCGGAGTTCCGGATCTTGTGTTGCGATTCCGACCGGGCAAGTATTCAGATGACATTTTCGCATCATAATACAGCCCAAAGCAATCAATGGAGCCGTTGCAAAACCGAATTCCTCTGCACCGAGCAGGCAGGCAATGGCTACGTCTCGACCTGTTTTTAATTGACCATCGGTTTGGAGACGAACTCGGCTACGCAGATCGTTCATGACTAAAGTTTTGTGAGTCTCTGCAATTCCCAATTCCCAAGGCAGCCCGGCATGTTTAATACTGGTCAGCGGAGAAGCTCCTGTTCCGCCGTTGTCTCCAGAAATCAGAATATTATCGGCATGTGCTTTGACAACACCAGCTGCAATTGTTCCGACACCAACTTCGGATACAAGTTTCACGCTGATGCGTGCACCAGGATTTGCATTTTTCAAATCGAAGATCAACTGAGCCAGGTCTTCAATGGAATAAATATCATGATGCGGCGGCGGGCTGATCAAACCGACTCCTGGAGTCGAATGCCGTGTCGCTGCGATAATTTTATTCACTTTGGCTCCGGGCAGTTCTCCCCCTTCTCCCGGTTTTGCACCTTGAGAAATTTTGATCTGCAATTCATCCGCATTGGTCAAGTACCAACTGGTGACACCGAAGCGCCCAGAGGCAATTTGCTTGATCGCTGATCGTTTGGAGTCTCCGTTTTCACTTGGTTCGAAGCGAGTGTAATCTTCGCCCCCTTCTCCGGTGTTACTTTTTCCGCCAAGACGATTCATAGCAACTGCCAACGCTTCGTGAGACTCAGCTGAGATCGAACCGTAGCTCATCGCTCCGGTGCAGAATCGTTTTAGAATTTCGGTGACTGGTTCGACTTCTTCAATCGGAATGGAGTTCCCTTGCTTGAAGCGAAGCAGTCCACGCAGATGACAGTTGCGAGTTGCTTCATCATCGGCCAGTTTCGCAAATTCGTCGTAAGCGTCTTGCTCTCCTGTGCGAGCAGCTTCCTGAATTTTGGAAATGGTGTAAGGATTCCAGGCGTGCTTTTCTCCGGTTTTTCTCCAGGCGTACAAGCCCATGTTCGGGAGTACCGGAAATTTGTTTTCTTCCCATTCAGGAAATGCAGCTGAGTGCTGAAGATGTTTTTCTTCAGCAAGAATTTCCAACGTCACCCCTTTAATACGGCTGGCGGTGCCCACAAAGCAGCGATCAATCACGTCACTGTTGAGACCAACGGCTTCGAAGATCTGAGCACCTTTGTAACTGGCCAATGTGGAAATCCCCATCTTGGCAAAGACTTTAAGCATCCCCTTGGTGACACCTTTTCGGTAGCCAGCGACGATCGATTCTTCGCACCAGTCTCCTTCAAGGTCTCCATCACGCAATGCTTTTTGCACAGCTGCAAATGCCATGTACGGATTCACTGCATCTGCCCCGTAACCAGTCAACAGGCAGAAGTGATGCACTTCGCGAGCTTCGCCCGATTCGAGAACAATTCCGATTCGTGTGCGAAGTTCGTTTTTGACAAGATGATGGTGCAATGTGCCCGTTGACATCAAAGAACTCATCGCAACTCGTTCTGAGGACAATGCCCGATCAGACAGAATCACCAACGAATAACCATCTGAAATGGCTTGCTCTGCTTCAGAGCAAATCCGATCCAGCGCGTCCTTCATTCCCTGAGCACCCTCTTGACGAGGATACGTTGTGTCAATCGTTTTTGTTTTCCAATGACGATGATCCATATGCTTCAATGCAGAAAGCTCGTGGTTCGTTAAAATCGGATGCGGAACGGCCAATCGATGACAGTCTGTTTCTGTTGCATCGAGCAAGTTTCCTTCCGGCCCGATGAAACACTCCAGCGACATAATCACTTCTTCGCGGATCGAATCAATCGCAGGATTGGTCACCTGTGCAAAAAGTTGTTTGAAGTAATCGTAAAGCATACGAGGCTTTTCGCTCAAACATGCAAGGGCTGTATCGTCCCCCATCGAGCCAACTGGATCGCGTTTTTGTTCGATCAAAGGCAGCAGCATGAAATTCATGGTTTCGGTTGTGAAGCCGAACGCCTGCATTTTCTTAAGTAGCTCTTCGTCGTCTTTTGCATCCACAGGGATATCAGCTGACGGAAGTTCGCCCAAGGTAATGCGTTGATTTTTGAGCCATTGCTGATACGGTCTGCGGTTAACGATTTCGTGCTTCAGTTCTTCGTCATCGATAATGCGACCTTGTTCGAAATCAACCAGGAACATTTTCCCAGGTTGCAACCGACCTTTAGACTTCACGTTGCTCGGTTCAATATCAACAACGCCGACTTCGCTGGCCATCACAACCATGTCATCGTGTGTTACATAGTACCGGCTTGGTCGCAGGCCATTTCGATCTAATACAGCCCCAATGTAGTGCCCGTTGGTAAAGGAAATTGAAGCCGGCCCATCCCAAGGTTCTTGCAATGCAGAATGGTATTCGTAAAACGCACGTTTATCTTCAGACATCGAATGATGATTCTGCCAAGCTTCGGGAATCATCATCATGACAGCTTCGGGAAGTGAACGTCCTGCCTGGAGTAGCAACTCCAATGCATTATCGAACACACCGGAATCAGAACAATGATCCTCAACAACTGGACGTAACTTCTGTAAGTCATCGCCAAGCAGTTCGCTTTTCATCATGCCCTGGCGAGCTTGAATCCAGTTTTTATTCCCACGCAGCGTGTTGATTTCTCCGTTGTGTGCCATGTATCGACAAGGCTGTGCACGATCCCAGCTGGGCATCGTGTTGGTAGAGAATCGTGAATGCACCATCGCCAGATGCGTTTTGTAATCTGGATCCTGAAGGTCTTTGTAAAATGGCGTTACCTGATGCGGCGTCATCATCCCTTTGTAGATAATGACTTCCGTGGAAAGTGAGCAAACATAAAACAGCAGTGCTTCTTCGTGATCTTCAGCAACACGTAAACGATGACTTACAATTTTACGGATGATAAATAATTGACGCTCAAACGACTTCTGGTCTAACCCGGGAGCAGCTGCAACGACCAGCATTTCCATATGAGGCATGCAAGCCCGAGCAGTCGGCCCGATATCAGCTGCATCAGCATCAACTGGAAGTAGTCGCCAGCCAATGAGTTCCTGTCCCTGCTCTGCGATGGCTGCATTCACAACCTGTTTGCAGTGTTCTCTTCGCTTGGCATCTTGTGGAAGGAAGACAATTCCTGCACCGAACTGACCAGCTTCGGGAAGTTCTTTGCCCAGTTCTGCTGGAATCACCTTGCGCAACAGTTCGTGCGGAATCGCAGTCAGGATTCCTGCACCGTCGCCTGTATTTTCTTCGCAGCCACAAGCACCACGGTGCTCCATGTGACGGTTGATACGATCGGCGTCTTTAACAATCTGATGCGAACGCACGCCCTTTAAGTGAGCAATAAATCCGACTCCACAATTTTCATGTTCGTAGTCCGGAGAATACAAATCGTGAGCCAGCGGATAACCATCTTTACGTATTGGATTACTCATATTATTTTTCATCACTATCAAAATCACTTATATAGACTGTGCCGGGCCGCGACCCAGTCGACACTCTTTGCAGCAATCATCTTCAGAAGATATAACTTAAGTTCATTATAAATTTGACACGAAGCCTAGACTCCACTCTATTCATCCAGCTCTTTCATCAGAATTAAACTGATGCCGGACAAGGTGATGTCTGTGCGTGGTCTTTTTGAAGTGCTTCCATCAATTTCATTGCCGCTACCGACAACTCTCGACTCTTTCGATGAATGATCCCCAAAGGTCTCACCCAGGAAGCCCCCTCAATTGTTATACAGTGCAGCCGACCGGCTGATGACTCGTCAACAATTGTTGGCTCAGGTAGCAACGCTGCCCCCGAACCAGATTCAACATCTCGCTTCACGTATTCAATGTTATCAAATTCGTGAACCATATTTACGTGTACGCCTGAATTTCGGAACCAGCGATCCGTCGATCTGCGAATTTGCAGATTCGGGCTGAAACCGACAAACCGGGCACCATTAAACTCCGCTGGCTTAATCGAACTTCGATTGAACCAAGGATGACTCCTCCCCACAGCAATCACCATTCGCTGGTCCTGCCAGTGAACACATGAGAGGTCTCTGTGAGCTTTGGGAAAGGAAATCAGTCCTAACTCGTCCTGTTCCTGTTCTACTCTGCGGTAAACTTCGTCGGGGTGAACATAGTCCACTAAAACTTCGACTTCAGGATACTGCAAGCGAAACCAGTCGATCACTTCGTTAATTTGCAACAAGCCAACAGAATAGATTGCTGCAACACGAACCCGTCCGGTGACGCGATCTCCCATTCCACGGATTTTATCCTCTAATTCGTGAAAAGTCGCCAGTAGATCGCGACTCCCTTCAAAATATATCTTTCCCGCCTCGGTTAGCCCGAAAGGTCGCTTTGACCGGTCAACTAAGCCTACTCCCAACCGTTTTTCCAGCAACTGAACAGCTTGACTGACTGCTGATTGCGAAATGTTGAGGTGCTCTGCTGCCCGAGAAAAGCTGCGCAATTCAACCGCATCGCAGTACATTTCCAGGTAACGCAGGTGCATTTTTCGGAGTCCAAGGCAAACAGTATAAACAAAACTAATACTACTGATGCGCCATCATCAGTAGTTTCATGATTACAATTATGTAATCGACAAGCTGGTTGTCAAGCCGGGGCAACAAATACAGCCAGAAACATGCCGTCCTGCTGATGTATCAGTATTACAACAAAGCATGGATTCAAAGGGGGGCACAGGCATTCCTGCCTGTGCCGCATAAGCAGGCATTGATCCTATGCAGACAAGAATGCTTACCCTCCGTTATTAAATGAATTTTGAATTAATAGAGGTTCCCATTAGTTAGTCTTGAAAATCGAACATTAAACAAGTAGTCTGACCCGCTATGAATGAACCAGATCCCCCAAAAAAGTCAAAATTCACCGATTCTTGGAAGTCACTGGCAGGAAATCTGTTTGGTGTCCAGTTCGATGGATCAGCAGATCTTGACGATATCGACATCGATTCGGTTGCAGAAACCGTTGAGCAGATGAACTCGTCGCCTGAGGAAGTCAGTGCGCCAGCAATCAGCGAATCGGTTGAAGAAGACGATCTTGGCTTTGATGACGACGACGATGTCGAAGTCTCCCAGGCAGCCAAAAAGCCTGCGGTTCAAGTAAAAAAACAATCAAAGAAACCTTCAATTCAGTCTGAAGACTCTATGAGCGAGCCATCAAGTAAAGCGTTTGATCGCGGATCTTTCGATGATGAAGATCCCTTTGGATTCGGAATTGGCGATGAAGAGATGGCTGACTTCGACGACGATGAAGAAGTGGAAGAAGAGAATGAGGCCGTCGAAACCAGTCAGGTCCAGAGAGATGAAATCGAAGACACGCAACCAGAAGCAGAAGAGGCCGCAAGCGAGCAGTTCGAAGAAGAGGATCTAAGCTTTGACGACATGTTCGACTTTGAAGCGGACCAAGAGCAGGCCGAAGCTCCAGCTGAGAAACCAGTTGAGAAAATCGAAAAAGCAGAAGCTCCACGGAAATCACCCAGCAGACGCAAACGGTCTGCTGGAAGCAAGAAAACAAGTGAGAAGCCGCAGCCTGAAAGCAACCAAGCCGAGGCAGTTGCTGAAAAAATAAATGTGAAAGAAACTTCCAGCTCAGATGATGGGTTCTGGGATGTACTTGATGACTGGGATGCCAGCGCACCTGATAGCTCTCGCGGAGGCGACAAAAGGCGCCCCCCACGACGGACTTCCAGGCCCAGGCGTGATGCAGAGCCAGTGAAAGAAGTCGAGCCAGAAGTTATTTCCAAAACAGAAGTTGTGGCCGAAGCAGACTCCGATGATTCCGAGCAAGAATCAAGACCGAAGCGATCTCGTCGCAGACGCAGACGTCCTTCTCGTGCCAAGCAAGACGAAAACAGAAAAGAAGAAGAAGTCACTCAAGAAGTCACCGAAGAAGTCGCTGCTGAAGATATTGATCAGCTTTGGGGCGATGATTCTGGCGAACCTGAAATTACTCTTCCTACACCTAGGAAAAAAACAAGTCCTGCACGTGGCAGGTCCAGGCAATCTGGAACAGATGCACCAGAAGGCGAAAAGCCCCGAGGCAGAAGAAGACGTGGCCCTCGCCCAGCTGAACAAGACTCGAAAGAGACAGCGACTTCAGATACTGCTGTTACAGAGGTTGAAGCCACAGATACTGAAGCCAGTGAAGATCGCAATACGCGGTCAAGAACTCCTCAGGCCTATAAAAACGTTCCGACTTGGATCGAAGCAATCGAAATGATTGTCAGAAGACGAGACCCGAACCCCAGTCGGCAGCGATCAGGCCAACGTGGCTCACGCCAAGGCGGTTCAGGTCAACGTGGCGGTGGCGCTCGATCAGCGACAAGAAAACGACCTCCGCGTCGGCAGGATGACTAGCATTCAGCTGCGAAACTCATTTCATCTTCGACCGGATATTGTTACAAGAGCAAGCCTGTGATTTACTCTCAGGCTTGCTTCGTACTCTTCTGCCCGAAACTTCAGCTTGAAAAAGTCGTAGATTGAATTGCTGTGCCAAGTCGCGAGAAAAAATCAGGGTATCGATATGCCATCCGAATCACTCGCCGTTCGGGAAGCAGCTTCTACCTCGCATTTCTCAGCTTGCCTCGACCAATGTATCGAGCCATGTGTGTCATTTACGCTTTCATGAGACTCACGGACGATATTGCCGATGCACCAATTGAAACCTCTTCCGTTGATCTCACCCCAGCCCAAAGCCTGCAACATCGACTGGAAAGCCTGCAACACTGGAAGCAACAGTTTCGTGATGCAATCGCTGGCAGCAACTCAACGCACCCACTCTTCCCTGCATTGACCGAAGTGATGAGTCAATTTCAGATTGATCCCCAATGGCTCGAAGATGTCATCAAAGGAGTCGGGATGGATTTGCAACCGGCTCCCTTTGATGTTTATGCCGATCTCCAGCAATACTGTTATCATGTCGCAGGCACTGTCGGGCTATGTTGCCAGGCTGTTTGGGGAGCTGATTTATCCCGGACCAGGCAATTAGCGATTTCTTGCGGGCAGGCTTTTCAAATGACGAACATTCTAAGAGACCTGCGAGAAGATGCCCGCAATGTGCGATGCTACCTTCCCGCGGAGGACTTGGCGAAGTTTCAATGCTCTGCTCAAGACTTCTTGAGTCAGCAGCCGCCAGCTGCGATTCGAGAACTGATGCAATTTCAAATAGACCGAGCCTTGCGTGACTATCAACAAGCAGCTCAGCTGGAAAATCACCTGCAAGGCTCGGGCTTAAAAATGTTTCGTAAAATGTTCACTGCTTATTACCTGTTACTTTGCAAGATAGCCAAATCCCCGGAAGAATCACTCAACCACAGGGCGAAGCTCTCCAAAATTCAAAAAGCTCGAATCATACTCACCGCAGGGAATCGTCCCCTCTGTGATCTGTTGAAACGATCACCTATTGTTTTCCAGTAAAGGTTTCGTCCAGACTCTGGCACTTCAAAACGCATCAAAAACAGCAATTGAGGCTATTTCTGGTACCAGATCCCCTATTTCGAAGCGTGTGCGATTGAAATCCAGCGAGTCATTGGTTAGGATTGCTCGCTTGCAAAGGATTTTAGACAAAAAACAAAGATAGTAAATTTCACGTAAATTGTTTCTGGGAAATGGGTTATGCCAAATACTGCTAATGCAAAGAAAGCATTACGACAAAGTGTGAAGCGTCGTTTGCTCAATCGGAGTAATCGTTCGTCGTTAAGAACCGCCTTAAAAAAAGTGCGAGTTGCCGCTGCTGGTGAGGATAAGGAAGTCGCAGAAACTGCGTTTCGTTATGCTGTCAAACGCCTTGATCAGGCAGCTGCCAAGAATCTAATTCATCGTAATGCTGCGGCTCGAACCAAAAGTCGCCTGAGTAAATTGTTACTCAAAATGGGACAACCAGCTTCTGCAAGCTAGCTTAATTGTTGGTTTGCCCGAACCAGGGCCTGCTCTTAAAAGCTGTTGATGGAAAGCGACTTAATTCTCGTAAGAGAAATAGGTCGCTTTTTCGCTGCAATTTACTCATCTGAGTGAACCACTGCTAACTCTAGTAGTCCAACTAGCGTTAAAGGCAGACATTTAGGCAATGGATTTTGAAGCCCGATTGGGCACAAATATAAATGGATAAATTTTATTTACCACAGAGACGCAGAGATCACAGAGGAATTTCAGATAATTCTTATTTCACTGCAATGCGAAACCATTAATCTCTTGAGTTATATTGATTGATTAACTGATGTTTTTTGACTCGGTGTTCTCTGCGTCTCTGTGGTTAATTTTATTTCTTCCTATTTTATTACGACTACGCTGG
>JAESQE010000350.1 GCA_016765335.1 Planctomycetaceae bacterium | reverse complement strand
AAATGTGGGTAACGACAAGGTATTGAGCTTGGTACCAGAACCTGAATCAGCTACCAGTGGTCTGCAAATAAAAAAAGCCTCTGCTCTTAATTTTAAGAGCAGAGGCTAAAGTGACCCCAGGGGGATTTGAACCCCCGTTATCGGACTGAAAATCCGGTGTCCTAGGCCAGGCTAGACGATGGGGCCAGAGTCAGTAGAGAATCTACAAGAGGTTTCGGTTTAGTCAAGCAATTGTCTTGAGAATAGCTGTCAGAATTCGAGAGAAAAGTAAATTACTTGCAATTTACCGGGGGGACCGAATTCGAAATAGATCCGGGATCGGGAGTTTGGGATTCTTCGAGTTGCGATTTGATCGCATCGTAAACCTCACTCCGATGGATAGAGACCTCTCTAGGTGCCTCGATGCCAAGGCGAACTTTGTCACCTCGTACATCAACGATTGTGATGACGATCCGGTCATCAATCACAATGCTTTCATTTTTTTTTCTTGACAGGACCAGCATCTTGCCAACTCCATAAATCCCAGTTTCTTAAAAAAGTGAAGGCACGAGGAAACCCCCTTGTTGTGTAAAAACAACAATTCACTTGTTGGATGGATTATACTGGCGCAAGAGTTGCCGGCAAGTGCTTGCATAAAAAAACCATCAAATCGGACCCAAATAAGGTGAGATTTACCCCATAAAGAGGACTACTAATGCTTGGAGAGCACTAAAAACAGCCCATTTTACTCAAAATCGGAGGTCGCTCCAAGTTCGCCAAGGCAGTTGCTCACTGTGTGGCGAGGCCAGAAAAGATCGATTTACCCGAAGCTATAAAGCTCTCGTTCCCAAAAACAGCGTTTTTGGGAACGGGCTATCTGACTCAAAGGCTATTAAACCATGTCTTTCAGAGCTTTTAGCGGTCGTACTTTGACGACATTACGAGCTGGCTTAGCAGCAACATTCATCATTTCACCCGGTTTGAATGGGTTGGCACGAGTAGTTGCTTTGGTCGCTGGTTTGCGTTGAACTTGAATTTTCAGCAGTCCAGGCATGTTGAATACACCAGAGCCTTTTTTGCTCAGACTTTCTTCAATAAGTGCGCTGAGTCCTTCCAGGACACCGCCCACATCTTTTTTGGAAAGTCCAGTGCTCTCTGCCAGAGCATTTAGGATTTCCGTTTTCGACATCGGTTTTTCTTGCTTCGCGGCCATGCGACCCTCCGGGTTGTGTAGATTAAATGAATTTCCTCAGTTACAAACTTTGCCTGTTCAACCTGAACGAGGTGACCNTAGTAAAGTGCGCAGCCAACAAATTGTCAATGAAAACAGGCTTAAAAGAGCTGATTTCCTCAGAATCCATAATAATAACTAGATACTATAGGTGTACAGGTAGTTCTATTTCGGTGTTATTTTGAGGCTTGGTCTTTCCCTAAAAACTCACCACCACTGATAAACATTCCGTTATCACACGGGGTGCACCACTTGAGTTCTACCCGATATTCAAATTCTCTGGATTCGCTGGCCATTTTGACAACCACTTCGCCTGGTTGAATTGCTCCACGATGCAGGATGCCTAGCCCGAAGCGACTTATTTCACGTGTGACTGCAGAAATTGTATTTCCACGTGAAGTGATGACTTCTGCCGGGACGGATAGTTCCAGACGATCCACTGCACGATTATCGTCGCCTGTTACTTCTTGGCCAATACTTTCGAGGACGGTTTTCAGGTCGTCCATAGTGGGCCGACTCCAAGGGTCACGAGACATATCTGCTACTCCTGCTGGTGTGAATTGTTACAAGGCCTAATGTGTCTGCCGCTTGGTAAATCAAGCGGGCAACAATGGCTCCTGAGAGCTTCCTGCGGAAGAGATTTTCTGCATGGAACTCCATAGAAGAAGTACCACAAGCATAGAACGTGATTTACTGCTTGGACGGAGAAAAATTACGCTGTGCCCTAACACCAACAGAATGACGTCTATAACGTGATGTCTTTTTGTTGGCCGAGCTGCCCCCCTCGTGGCTACAGGTGCGGTCTTAGCGACTATCGCTGTTGTGGCGATCATCCGGCGTTAATGAATCATAGGGTTCAGATGAATTAAGCCGAATGGAAAATGAACAGAGATGTTCCAGGGAAGAATTTATTAAATAAAAATCGTCATCGGCTAGAATTACCCTATACTCGATTGATGCCTGTGTGGCATTAAGTCATCGCAGTGAATCTTATTCGGCAACAACATGGGTTCGATTCATTTGCAGAGGGCAATTTCAAGTTAAATTAATAAGCAATCGGGATTGCTATAATGAGTACGGCAACACTATCAATCAGAGACAAGCAGGCGGTGCGTGTGATCAACATGCTCAAGACCTGGAGTGATCGATTGAGTGGTCACGTAACTCAGAAACGAGCACATGTTCGTAAAGATCTCGTCACCAAGTTAATGATTATCATCCCTGAATCCTCTCAGGAAGCCGGCGAAAGCCAAGACCGTAGTATGATCGAGGTCTGGTCAAGAAATATTTCGCGAGGAGGGATTTGCATCATCAGTGATGGAAAGCTCAAAACGAATACAGATACTGTGATTGTCGGCGTGGGCAACAAATTCATGGAAAGTGAAATTGTTCGCAACAGACAAGTACACGACGGTTTCTGGGAATACGGCTTGATGTTCATCCAGGAAATTCAAATGTAGCCCCAAGCCTTGCATCTGCTTTATTAGCCTCTATCACCGGGGCTTTTTTTATNGGATATTGCCCAAAAACAACACGGTTCTGAAAACGCAATATGTGTAGGCTGGGTCAAGACCCAGCCTGGGAAGCCATTAAGGTTTCAATTTGACAACAAAAATGTCATTCCCTTTTTTGGCTGTGAGTTTTGTGTTTCCGAAATATGTTTCGTTTCAGATTCCACTCGTCAATTCCGAGGTCGGCGTGTATGATAAAAAGACTTTTTGTTATATGTGTTACACGAGGATTCTTTTTCTAATCTTTGTGTTCGGCTTCCGCAGGTGCTCAAGCGAGTTGTTACATGGCAGTACGCTCTTCAATAGAACGACATCCAGAACCGTGCATCGACGATTCTCGCCGTAGGTGCTGTCGTTTATTTGCTGCTCTGCTTGCCTGCAATTGGTCGCCGAGGATATCCTCCAATTGACCGCATTTGGATAGGTGTCACTTACCTTTGGATCGTTCCGGTATGCCTTTCTTCAGTATTCGATTTTTATAAAAATCGTTCCCGTNGCAATCAGCTGATTGCTTACGCCTTCGGTACTGCATTAATTGCTGCTGGAACGTTCCACGATATGACGCCGCGAAGTCTTGGTTTGTTTCTGATACTTACTCTGACACTTTTTATGTACGGGCCGGTACATCTGTTTGTCGCGTTTTGTACAGAATACGTGATACAAAATATTCTAGGCCGTTTTTATACTTTCGTTGAAGATCCCGTTGATACAACTGGTCCTCAAGTTTACCCACGCGCCGGGCTGATTGTTATATTTGTAGTGATTTGCCTTGGAATCGGATTTCGGTTTGCGTACCGTTCTTTTATTGATCATATTGAAAGAGAAAGTGGATATCGTGCTGCAGAGGCCGCTTGGAATGATTCAACGACTGCCATCTTAGTGCAACATAATCTTAATAACGCAGGACAAGATGATTTTGATTACGTTGACAATACAGATATCCAGCATCATTTTGATCGTAAAACAGGCCTTCCTTATAAGAGATACCCGGCTGATCTTGGTTTTGCGAAGGCCTACAATACCACGATAAGAGCATTAGTTCGCAAGCAAGGGATTCCACCTTGGGCGATGCAGGAGCCTCTCCCCAAGAACAAAGATTTCATCTTCTATCTTAGCAAAAAAGCATTGCCCGATTTTACGGAAGTGGCAGAATTTCCTCATCATTATTCTGCTAACATCATACTTGTACGCAAGAGTTTGTCTTCGAGCAACGACGAAAGTATTTACATTACATCAGGCACAGGAACGACCATGGGGTTTGGAAAAGGTTTTCAAAATATTTACATCAGGCAGGTTGGCGAGACAGTCATTGTACGTGCAGGAAATACATGGATTGGTGTATTCCATACTGATGGTCGAACGATTGCAGAAGCAAGTCGCTGATCTGAATGATCGGTGTTGCTCATAGTCGCTCCAGGCAAAATTTATTTGAACCTTACGGCAATAAAAAGAGACACCGCCCTGTATGCGTTCTGCTTTTTGGATTTAGAGAATCAACAGGCACACAAAGATGGGTGCAAGCACCACATCCTACATTGGGAATCCCGCTCTGATTGTTCGTTGAGAACTGAGGAACTGCTTCTTGTTGCTACGCAACCCAGCCAAAATTGATTGGGCCATCCGCGCAGAAAATGAGCCACAGAGGTCACCGAGAGCACAGAGAAAAATGAAGTTGTCAGCCACCGAAATGCCAGCCCGAATCGCCAGCGAGTGAGTCACGCTTTCCCTTCGAGGTTGACCTGCTCCGCTGTACGGAGTTCTCTGGGCAACTCTGCTTTGACTGTCTTCATCGCTTCCTGGTAGTTGCGAAAAAAATGCACGTCCTGATCGTCAGTAAGACAATGAGGACGTGCGGCGATTTTGCTATATTGAACTGGCAGGCTACTGACTTACGGTTTCAGTTGGTGCTTACCATCGGCAAACTTGTCGTGGCAACTGTTGCAGTTCGTCAGCATCAGTTTGTAGTTCTGCTGAGCCGATTTGTAATCTTTTTTTCTGGCTGCCTGATAGAGGTTACTGCCAAATTCTCGAACATCGACCGACAGCTGTGCCCAGGCATCAGCGTTCTTTTCGGGTTTGCGAATCAGCAACAGGTTTCCGCCTTCTGCCAGGATTAATGAGTCAGACTTAATTGCCTTCCACGTGGCGTTATCGGTCGGCTCAGATGCCATTGCCGTTCGCAACCGTTTATAAGTGGGCTGGAAGACGTATTCCATGAACTCGTGCATATTGTCTTCGACTGGTTGCGTCATGTTCCCGGTTTTAGAAGGTGACTCGGCACGGGCAAGAGGCGCGTCTCCAATCAGCAGGCTTGATGCTGCCATCGCGACTACGCCAGTTATAATGGCTCCAAAGCCACACCATGTATTCTTATTCAAATTCATTAATCGTCTCCTGAGTTGAGTTAGCTGTAAAGTGTAGGAAAGGTAGTTGCAGTGCAGAACCTTTTCTTTGCAAATCAAAGCGGATCGCAAAAGATTGTTCTGCACAAATTACGTGCTCACTGGACATTAGGAAGATTAAAGCAGATAAATACCCAGAACCTCTTGAGCATAGCGATGGTTGACACCATGCGAGCAAGATCGATCTTTGATAAGGGCATCGGTCTTCTTACGATTTGGTAGATCGGAGCAATGAACGAACATGGTTGAGCATAAACGTTGGCGACGCAATTCTTGGTCCAGATCAGTTGTTCCTGGGCCGCTCAAGACTGGCAGATTCTTGGTGAAATCGTCTGCCGGCGTACCGAATGAGCAGAAATGGACGTGCCATCCCTGCGGAAGGTTGGGCGCAGGACGATTGAGAGCCACAGCCGGGAGTGAGCAGAAAGTTGCCCTGTGTTCATGCCAGCGTGTTGATGCACCCACGGAATGGGCGCATGGCTAAAGGCCAGCACCAGCAATCCAATAAGTAGTTTTCGGCAATATCGTTGCATGTTTCTTCCCGACGAGCAATCAGTCTTTCGCAGAGCTTACTCTATGTTGGTCGAAACAGCGATGTCAATTCTTCACCCGCGTTTGATACAGAAGTTAATATCGAGCCGGGCGCCATGGTTCACAGTGAATCACCATTGGTAGTGGCTCGCCACAAAGTTCTCCCCTTTTTCAAGGGGGAGTTAGAGGGGGTAAGGATCTACCAGAGATGTGGCAATGGATTTTATTCTGAGCCGGTTAGCAACGTGATCAATCGGAGTCTTTTCACTGATGCAGCTTGAACCACAAAGGCTCGAAGGCACAAAGAAAATGAGCCACAAAGGTCACGGAGAGCACCGAGAAAAAAGAGTTTGTCAGACACCGAAATACCAGCCCGAAACGCCAGGTTTGAAGTTGCGAACTCTTGGAGGAAGTAAGCGAAATGATGTTTCGCAAGCTACGCAATTGATTCGATAATGGGGTGGCTGGGGTGCCAATCGATTGCTGAGTTGTCCCTGTAGCTCTGCTTTACAGATTACGGGGGCATAAAGAAAGTGGTTCTGGCCCCAGGTGTTGGCTACTTCTGGGGCCAGAACAATACCCTGTGAGGTCCAGTCAGTTTTGCATGGGCTGGCTATAACTTCCTCAAAATTTCCTTTACGCCCCAGCCACCCTTTTGTTTATTTTTGTCGGGCATTGCAAGCGACAAGTCGCTAGCGAGTATCGAATCAATAGGAATTGGCTCGCCTGTGAAATCCAGCAGGCCTGATAACTTGTCGCGATTTGAAATGAATTTGTTCTTCGCATCTTTTCAAAAGCTGATTAATTTGCACATCATTCGGTGTTCGCTTCAAACAATATTTCAAGTACGGTTGAGCAAGTTCATATTTTTTGTGTCTCACTAGCCATCGTCCAAATGTTTTATGCATTTGTAGAGAGTCTTGGCAATACTCACTGGCAAGCTGAATATAAACGGTAGTTTGCTCTTCTAGCTCTGATGAGTTCATGTAAGCGAATGCGTTGATCAAAGCGTCTTCCTGCTCCTGAGGAGTCATTTCAGGAACCGCATCCAGAGTTCTGCGAGCAAGCAACAGTATCGCTGCTTGCCCCTGTGGTTCATTGAACGGTTTATAGGCATTGACAATTTTGATAAGCTGATTCAAATCCGGTTCAAATAATTTATCTACCGTATCAGCAGGCAAGGCCTTTGATACATTCTCAATAATTTTCCGGGCGACCTTTTCGTTTTGGGGATAAACCTCTTTCCAGATTTCGATTGCAGTATCGATTTCCCCTTGCCCCCAGGCATGCATGCCGGCAGTATAAGGTATATTCGCAGACCAGGGTTCCACAAGTTTCGAACGAGCCAGGTAGTAATTGGGTAAATTGGAATCAGGGGATTCTGTAAAGCAAAGGTTTGAATGAATTAAATAAGGTGTTGACTTAAAAGGGCAGTATTTCAAAGACTGCTTCGCATGAAACAAGCAGGCTTTGACCAGGGGAAGCGATTTTTTCATTACGCTGGGGTTATTTAGCCATGCCTGAAGCTGTTCCTGAGATTCGAATCCGCCGCTGTACACAGCCGCTCGGATTTGTGACAACGGCATCGCTTGATCCGATTCTTTCATTTGCAATTCCAAGACACGTTGCAAACATTTTGCCATCCGAAGATGCACCTCTGACTGTTCGTTATCAGCATGTAAGGATTTTTTTAAGGAGAGAATTCGTAACCGAAGCAGATTCAATTCCTCTTGCGGAGACCCAAACGAGACTCCCTGACGAGAATATTTCACGTATTGAAATTCGTCCTGCTCAGCAACAGCTGCTGACCAAACCATACCGCCAGCTCCGACCCCTGCTGCAATAACCAGAACAGCAAAGGCAAAATGACGATACCTGACTGGCCGTCCAGATGAATTCGGACTTGATTGTGATTCGTGATGCGAAAATAAAAACGCAAGATAAACACCAAGAACTAACATATACGCTGGTGCATACCAGGCGAAATCGTAACAGCCATGCACCAGGAAAACGCAAAAACTACCAGCAATACCTGCCATAAATGGGGTATCGGATCGTTCTGGATTTGCAGATCGAATTCTGAGATACAGTGCACGGGCAATGATTAACACAGAAACAGAAAGCAGCAGCCAGCCGGCCAGGCCATTTTCAGTTCCAATTTGTAAGTAACTGTTTTCAGCATGCGTATAATTCATGCTGTTGACATCACCCACATGAAACGCGGGAATGATGTCTTCGTGGGTGCCAAGCCCTGTTCCAACCCAGGGAAATTGTTGCCAGGCATTAATGTTGGAGGACCAAATAAAACTACGAGCATTATCGTTATCAAGTGTTGCCAGGTCGCCACTGATGAGTTCTTCCGCATTCTTTTGCAGAATCTGATCCCCAACAACAGCGATACCACCGAGCGAAAAGATTGCACCGAGTGATAAAATAATTGGCAAACGAGCATCTGCCAAATTTCTGACAACAATCAGAATAAGTGTCACAGCAATTCCGGTCACAGCCAGTAGCAATCCTCCACGAGAACCGGTCAACACAATTCCAACCAATAATGAAGCCATCGCAATGGCACCAATAATAAGATGCCATTCCGTGCGAGATTCGGCCTGCCAGGCATCATTCTGTGCCAAGGTTTTGATTCGTTTGCAAAGTGTCCATGCCAACAATGGGCCTAGAGAAAGCGCTAGCAAACCGGCAAAATGGTTCGCATTTGTAAATGTCCCTTTAGCGTGAGATAGTGTTCCGGTATAGGGATGATCGTAGATCCAAAGAAATTTATTATTACTCAACAGCTGCTGCAAAACACCAAAGATCGCATAACCTGCACTGCCCAATCCAACTGCCAGAACGACATGTCTTGCTCGCTGACGGTCCTGAAAGCGTTGTACCATAATCAGAAACAAAGTGATCACACAAATGATTGCCACAAGAGACAAGCGAGTTTCACGAGGAGAAAGAGAAACCCGATTCCAATCGCTGGCAGGATGGACTGTCGGAATAATTTCCGAAGGCAAGGCATTACCCAAATATTGCTGCAAGCTGGGTGAGACGGTGCTGAGTAAGCTGTCTGGTATCGGCATCAGCTGAAACAGAAACAATCCCACGGCGAGCAGAAATATTGGCTCCAATCCCGTTAGTTTCCATGAATATTTCGAGCCAAAGCCACGACGAATAAACCAGAGACACGCAGTCAGTGCAGTTCCAGCAAGCAACACAATCTGACCCGTGGGAGTTCGACCACCAAACAGCATCAGCACAAGAAAGATCGTGGCGTACAATGAAATATCTGTTGCAATCTCAAGAAGATCTAACGGATTGCGTTTAGATCCCGCCCGATTCTCAAAGGATGCTCGGCTGGACTTGCCAGATCGACGAGATTTCCCTGATCGGCCCGAAGATTGTTTGTTTGATTGCTGACTCCATCCAACCACTGTCGCACTCCATCTACAAAATCCTGTTCAGAATTTATGCTGCTCGTCTATCTGAGTAATCTTTTTTGGAAAACTGCTTTCTCTTCGGCTGCTGGAACTCTATGTGCTCTTCTTCTGGCCATGGATTTTCAGAATCGTCTACTTCTTGGTCTTCATGACCGTAACCTTGACCATAGCCGTACCCGTATCCGTAGCCATACTCACCGCTGGAGGAACCAATTCGATTCACAACTACACCAATCAAATCTGCCCCAAAGGATGTCAGTGACTCAGCAGCTCGGATGATCATTCGACGACGATTACTATCTGGTCGAACCGTTAAGATGACTCCATCAACCAGACGTCCGATGACTGCTGGATCAGTAACAGCCAACGCAGGAGGGGCATCAATTAAAATCTGATCGTACTCTGCTTCGGCCCAGGCAAGTAGTTCGCTGAAATGATCGCTGGTCAGCAATTCCACAGGATTCGTCGGACGCGGGCCAGCCGGTATGACGTCCAGATTTTGAATCGCGGTATGCACAAGATTTTCTTTGACGGATTCTGCGGGGGGACGAATGTCTCTCAGAATTGTGGATAGCCCATGCTGACTTTTGAGGGCAAACAGCTTCGTCAAACCAGGACGTCGCATATCGCCATCGATCAACAATGTCCGTTTACCCGCCTGGGCAAACGCGGCAGCTGTATTGGAAATAACCGTCGTTTTTCCATCACTGGGTTCAGTACTCGAAATACTGATCCGTTGATAACTTTCACCAGCAAACTCGATGGCAGTACGCAATGTCCGAAAGGCTTCGGTTTCCACGCTATTCGGTCTGGCGTGGGTGTATAACGCATCGACCCCTGTCTCAGCTTGCAATGCAGGCAATTCGCGAACCATTGCCAGAACCGGTGCGCCAAGTTGAGCTTTTATGTCGTCTGGAGAATGGAATCGATCATCCAGAAGATCAAGCACAACAACTGTTGCTGCCCCCAGGAACAATCCCGAAAACAGGCTCAGTATCAGCGTGATGCTTAATTGAGGCGTCACGGGCACTGGATTCGGTTCTGCATGTTTGGTAATTTTTGTTCGTAGTGATGATTGCTGATTCAGGTCCAGCGTATTGATTCGTTCCCGGATAGTATCAGAATCTAAATAAAGCCTCTCCAGTTCGCGTTCAACCATCAGCAGTTCTGCCAGACGCTGGTTCACCACAGAGGCCTGTTGTTGTTCCTTTGAAAAACGATCATAAATATCTTTTTCATTAAGGCGTGCGTGTTCGTAGCTTTGCTTAGCCATTTGCAGCAGGCGAGGCCCCAACTCTTTTCTGAGACGATTCGATCCCTCGATCGCTTTTTGAGTTCGTGTAGAAAGCCAAAGCTTCATCGCCTGAATTTGACCTTGAAGCTCAAGGATTTCTGGGTGATTTGGCCCGAGTTTGCCGTTCAGTTTGTCACGAAGGGCTGCCTCATTTTCTAGCAGTTGCTGCTGTACGCGGGCAGAGGCATAAATGTCTCGAGAATCAACGCCCATTCCCATTTTCAATAGTTCATTGGCAACAATAGGGTTTGCTCTTGCCACTCAATATTTTCAACAGATAATCGTTGTTCAATACCATAATCATCGATGGTTAACGATTCTTC
>JAESQE010000349.1 GCA_016765335.1 Planctomycetaceae bacterium | reverse complement strand
TTTAAAGCACTGTCCTGCCGCTCATTCTTAGTCGTGCATCAGATAGCGTTCATCCTCCCAACCCAAAAAAAATGATGCGAAGAATGTTGCTGATCGCTTTTGTCTTAACCACTTTTGCAGGGGGGAATGGTTCGCTGTTCGCTAAGGATGCAAAAAAGGTCAAAGTTTTATTTGTGACTCAAAGCAAAGGGTATGTGCATGGGTCAGTCAAACGTGCGAAAGAAACCTTATCTCCCGCAGAAATTGCGATGATCCAACTGGGCCAGCAAAGCGGATTGTTTGAAGTGCATTCAACGCAAAACTGTGAAGCAGATTTCACAAAAGAAAATCTGAAAAAGTACGACATCGTGATGCTCTACACCACTGGCGTACTACCGATTTCTGACAAGACCAAAGAGTATTTTGTGAATGATTGGCTCAAGAAAAAAGGGCACGGCGTGATCGGTTTTCACTCAGCAACCGATACCTATCGCACCACCGATCCGAATCATCAATGGTACCGGGATCTCATTGGCGGCACCTTCAAAGCTCATCCATGGAATGCCAACGGCGAAGTCACCTTCACTGTGCATGATCCTGCGTTTCCCGCGATGAAACCATTCGGTAAAGAATTAGTCTGGACTGACGAAATCTATGAATACACCAACTGGGTGCCAGAAAACGTGCGTGTGCTGATGAGTATCAACATGGAAAAGTCCAAGGTGAAACGACCTTATCATGTGCCTGTCGCCTGGGCACGAGAGTGGGGCAACGGTCGTATCTATTACAATAACCTGGACACCGACCAGAAACCTGGACCAGGAAAGAGTTTCTTGATTCCACAATCGAAGCAGTCAAATGGGTCAGCGGTCAAATTGATGCTGATGTGACACCGAACCCTAAAGTTTCAAAAGCTCATCACGAGAAATCGGTCAAAGATGCAGCCGAGTAAAATATTAATATAAATAAGGCCGGGACGGATCTCAGCGATTTGTGCCGGCCTATTTTTTTTAGAGGACCCCTTAAAAGAGGTTCTCCCCCTTACGAAGGGGGAGTGAGAGGGGGGTTTAGCTACTTCTTATCATCAAACTGTCTTCAGAAAGCTCTGAAGTTCAACTTTCAGAGCTTCCTTTTTGTATGATTCCAATCTTTATTAGATGATGATTTTTATGAAAATAATTTCCTGCCAGTTACTTATTGCAAGTTTGTTTGCCGTGTTGTGCGCGGGCTGTTCTCGGTCAGACAATACTTCAAATCCAACGAGTCAGACTGTTTCCTCAAGTGAAAAAACAGAACTCGTTGATGAACCAATCCAGCAAGAAGTTGAGCCGCCATTGACCGAAGAGGAAATTGCCAAGATTGCAGCTGCCAAGCAGTTTGCAACTGATCTAGGCATTGTCATGAAAGAAGATGCTCAAGGAAATGTTATCTCATTGGACACGGCTGCCAACCGCAGTTGGGTGGATGATTTCCAGATGCAGGAAGTTTTGATTTTCCCAAAACTTGAAACGCTTGTTCTAGAAGGCCCCAGCATTACCGATCAACTAGCACCTCAAATCGCACAATTGAGCAAGCTGACCTCATTAAAACTCAGCGGCACATTAATTGGTGATGTCGGTCTGGAAAGTTTACTTGAGCTTAAACATTTGAAAATTATCGATCTGCGTCTTTCTCCGATGCTAACCGATGCTGGAACTGCGACGTTGGCGAAAATAAAGCAGCTACGAGCGGTTCGACTTTCCGGTTGCAATATTACCGATGTTGGTCTGGAAATCATTTTGAGCTTACCCCAGCTAAGTGAACTGGATATCCGTAATTGCAGAAAGCTGACAGCTGCCGGTCTCGAAAAAGTCGCTGCAAAAGCCAGCCTTCGCAACTTGAAAATCGGCGGCGAATTAATCGATGATTCCCTCCTGGCTGTGATCTCCAAAATGCAGAGACTGCAAGGACTGTCCTTAGACAATTGCAACATCACAGATGCTGGAACAAAGCACCTCGAACATCTTTCTTTGGTTGACCTCACCCTTTACCAGGCACCTAATGTCACCGATGCAGGACTTCAATTCTTGAGCCGGTACAACAAACTAAAAAAACTGACGCTACGTGATGTCGCAGTAAAAGGTCAAGCACTGGTCTTGCTTCCCAACCCCGAATTACTCGTCTCGCTGAACTTAGCACAATCGGGAATGAACGACAGTGAAATCCTACAACTGGAACGCTTTTCAAAACTAACCACTTTGATCCTCAATGAAACCAAAATCACGGATACAGCAATCGAGACGCTGGCAAAGATGAAGTCACTGAAAAGAATCGAGATGACACAAACCGGCATCACACAAGCAGCAGCAGACCGGTTAAAAAAAGCACTTCCTGATTGCAATGTTCGCATTAACTAATACCTGATTAATATTGCTGGGTTACTTAAAGTTATCGTAGGATGGGTGGTTCTGTCGGCAATTGATTATCTTTGTTCGCAGAATTTACGACCGACAGGTTCACCCATCTTTTTGGTTATAGAGACTCAACAGGCACACGAAGATGGGTGCAAGCACCACATCCTACATTTGGATTCCGCTTTGCTGGGTTACGTGAAAACTAACCCAGCCTACTCAAAAAGGAGATACGATGGCAGGCATGTTTTTATTGGCTGTGATTTCTTCATTTGGTGTTGTTGCCACCAGATTATTGCTTGGGATTTGTGTGCTCGCGTTTTCTCAATCAACCAACACCGCGTTTGTGCAAGCAGAACCATTCACAAAAACAGAAACAGCTGCGACCAAGTATGACTCCATCGAAAAGTACAAAAAGATGCAGGTCTCGGGTTGGCAACTGATTGTTCATCAGGATTTGGTCGAAAACGAACCGAAACTTTGGGAGCAGGTGAAGCAAGAACTTGAGCATCAGTTCTACCAGATTCATCGTCGTGTTCCGGCATCGGCTGTGAAAAAATTAAAAGGTGTTTCGATTTGGGTCGAACTCAATGAAGGACATCATGCCGGGCTGGTGTATCACCCCAATCGCAACTGGTTGATTAATCATGATATGCATCCTGATAAAGCTCGCTGTGTGGAAGTTGCCAATGCCCAAAACTTTCTGAAGTGGTCCATCGCTCAGCCGTTTGCTGTGCTTCACGAAATGGCACACGCCTGGCACGATCAACATCTGCCTGGCGGTCATGGAAACAGCGAACTCGCGATTTTGCACCAGCGTGTGAAGCAGAAAGAATTATACGGTCAGGTGTTACATATTAATCAGAAATTGCGACCTGCGTATGCCCGAACCAATCCGATGGAATACTTTGCTGAATCGACCGAAGCATTTTTTGGCACCAACGATTTTTATCCGTTTGTACGATCTGAACTCAATCAGTACGATCCGGAAATGCATGATCTTCTGGTTCGAGT
>JAESQE010000348.1 GCA_016765335.1 Planctomycetaceae bacterium | reverse complement strand
GCCTCGCCAGGGAATCTTTGGTTAGCATGCGATATCCCAGGTAGCTGGTTGTTAAACGAGGGTTGATCTCCAGAATTTGTATCGGATGCTCAGAATCGGTCGCGAGCAGGAAATCGAGTCCGATGTAGCCACGCAAACCAGGCAGGTTCGAGATCACTTTTTCTGCAATCTCGCAGAGTTGATCGTTCAACGCGTGATGATACGGAATGTTCCCGCCTTGGTATTGAAGGTCTTCGAAAAGTTGTTGACCAACCGGAAGCCAGTCCGTTTGCTTGCCATCAGGAGAAATGATACAGGCAGTCGAAACGAAATTCCCGCAAACTATTGGTTGAATGATGTAAGGAGGAAAGTCTGCTTCGGAAACTCGTCGAGCCGAAAAGTCTTGCCAGTCTTCCAGGCTGTTAATCACCGCAGTCATTGTTGTGCCTGCACCAAATTGTGGCTTGATGACAAACGGAAAAGGACAAGGGAATTTGGTTTGTTGGGCACTGGGTTCGTGGAGGAGAAATGTTTCAGGGGTGGGGAGATTGTGTTTCAAGCAGAACTGAGAGAACAAAAGTTTGTCTGAGCCAGTCTGTGTAGAATCAACTGAGGACATGAAATGATTGAGTTTGTTTTGCTCCAGCCATTCGATACGCTGAGTGAGGATTTCATCCAGTTCCGGTGCGATCACCAGGGTTGCGTCACACTGCTTGGCGAGTTCCCCGAAGGCCTCCCATTCTTGTGTTGGAGAATCGACATCGGTTATTTCTAAGCCAGATAAATGAGAGAGAGTACCCCGCCTGTCTCGTGTTGTACAAACTTTATAATCGCAGGCTAGTAAATCTTCGCAGAGAGCTTCGAGCATCGAACGCCCTTCAGTGACCAACGAAGCGGGCAGTTCGTCTTCGGGCCAAGCTCCGCTACACAGATACTCGGAAACAAAAACTGTCTTCACAATGCATCCTGTGTATAAATTCTGGCAATACGTTCTCCCCCTTGGGAAGGGGGAGTTAGAGGGGGTTTTAACCTATCTTTTATAATCATGCTGTTTTAAAGAAACTCTGAAATTCATTTCAACAGGGGGCATAAAAACAAATCGCCGTCACCGCTCAGAGGGGAAACGAGCGATGACAGCGATTTTAATACATTCTTCAGCAGGTAATTCATGATGAGTGAAGCAGGTTAAGTGCTGAAATCATCCTGCTTCAATACACAAGATCGTACCGATGGGACCGAGAAAATTACCCTGCGGACAAAAAGCCGGCTTGTATTGATTAGTCGAACCAAATCGGGTTGTACGGATTGCTCGTGTTTTTCAATTCGCACGGCTCAATCACTCACCGAGCCCAGCTCATCACTTTAAAATCAATAGTGCCGATTGATGAAATCGTTTTGAATCCAAAGCAACTTTTGGAATGCTCTTTGAACTTGAAATTCTTTTTCAGCTTCCAGGCCGAATTCGTGGATCGTCTGATACAAAATATCTGAAAGCAGTCCCATCAAAGCGTTCATTTGAACCAGCGGAACATCGATCAGTTTACTCCCTGTTTTGGGAGTATGAATTTTCCCTGTAATGTTAAGATACTTAGCGAGCTTATCGTTGTAGGAATGCCCCATCAAATTCATCAAATAGCGTTGAAGATGCTCTTTTCGGAATTTGATCTGTGGATCATTCATGTCCAGATCCGCCAACGATTTTGCTGGCTCTCCTTCAAATCCGTGCTGCCGGGGAAGAAAGTGCCGAGCAGTTGCATCGTATTGAAGCATCTTCTCGTAAGTTGTATCTACGATCTGAGGAATCTTAGGAGCAAACTGACCAATCACTGAGCGAATCGCAGCGACATCTTCGTCTCCAAACCCAATAAACTCTGCCAGGTACTGATAGCGATAAACCGGATCTTCTTCTAATTGTGATTCATCAATCACCTTGATGGTGCTCATTTCTTTCTCAAACCTCTCTCAAAGAAAACATACTACAGATAAAAAAGAAAGCATCGTACAGGAAGCCATCTTCATTTCATACAGCTTCACATCGCAAGATGTATGCTTTGCAGACCATGATACTGACTGTTTTGCGTTTTCAAAGTGCGACAAAATGCCTCATACTGGATATTGACGTCCAGTTTTGTTTTGTTTATTGTTACGGAACAAATTTGATTTTTATGCGCATGCAGCCTGCATTGCCAGAAATCATGAGATTATCCGAATTGAAGATTGGGAGGTCAGCGATGTTTTGCAACCAGTGTGAACAAACGGCAAATGGTACCGGATGTGTCGATATCGGCGTGTGCGGTAAAGACGAAGACATGCAATCTCTGCAAGAGATATTACTGTATGGCCTCAAAGGCTTAGCAGCTTATAAAAATCATGCCAGGCGACTGGGGCAACTTGATGAAGAGGTGAATGAGTTCATTGAAGAAGCTCTGTTTGCGACGATGACCAACGTCAACTTCGATCTCGAATCGTTATTAGAACTTGTGCTCGAATGTGGTCGTCAAAATTATAGGGTCATGCAGATGCTGGACGAAGGCCACTGCGAAAAGCTGGGAACACCCGAACCAACAACCGTTTATGAGGGAACCAAAGCTGGGCCTGGAATTTTAGTGACCGGGCACGATCTGGTTGACATAGCTGATCTGCTGGAACAGACAAAAGATACTGGCGTGAATGTTTATACTCACGGCGAAATGCTGCCTGCACACAGTTATCCAAAACTGAAAGCCTATCCGCATTTTGCAGGGCATTATGGGACTGCCTGGCAGAATCAGCAGCTGGAATTCACACAGTTTTCCGGGCCGATTATTGCCACGACCAACTGTGTGTTGATTCCTTGGGAATCGTATAAAGATCGCTTATTCACAACACGTGTTACTGCGGTCCCTGGAGGAACAAGACTCAAATCAAACGATTTCTCTGAAGTCATCGCGATGGCCAAGCAGTGTAATCCGTTGCCGGATAATAAAGTTAAGGAATCGACAATCGGTTTCCATCATAGTGTTATTTTGGGTCTTGCGGACAAGCTTGTTCCAGCGATCAAATCTGGCGACATCAAACACATCTACCTGGTTGGTGGGTGTGATGGTGCAGAATCTGGTCGGAACTATTTCACTCAGTTTGCTGAAATGGCTCCTCAGGATTCGCTGATTCTTACTTTGGGTTGTGGAAAGTTTCGTATCCGTGACCACGAATACGGCGACATCGGAGGCATCCCCCGATTGCTCGATATGGGTCAATGTAACGATGCTTACGGAGCCATCCAGGTGGCGCTCGCACTTTCGAAAGCGTTTGATTGTGGTGTCAACGATTTGCCTTTAACGATGGCTATTTCCTGGNTCGAACAAAAAGCGGTCGCAGTCCTTTTGACCCTGCTGCACTTGAACGTCAAAGGCATTCGCCTGGGGCCGGTTGCTCCGGGGTTCATCAGCCCCAATGTCTTCAAAATTCTACAGGAAAAATTCGATCTGAAACTGACCGAAGCAGAGCCTCCCAAAGAATTGTTTGAACTGTCAGGTGTTTAAGGGTTCCTCTATTTATTACTCTGATTTCCCAGAATCAAGGGTGTGCGTTTTGGCCTTGTGTTTGTAGGATACCGTGCTATCAACGGGATTTGAAGATATCA
>JAESQE010000347.1 GCA_016765335.1 Planctomycetaceae bacterium | reverse complement strand
AGTCGATCCTGAAAAACTCATCCGGGTGAGAGCAGGAGTTTCTTAATTTTTTAGCGAAACCCGGGAGAGTAAGGCTCCTACGGAACCAGATTGTGCATCCACTGATTTTCTTCGCGTCTTTGGGTCTTAGTGGTTCCTGTTTTTTAACACCAAGTCACTATGGAGTTCCCCACGGATAGTGGGCGCGGGGTTTGGGTTAGAGGGTTTGTTCAAACTGGATCGGGCTTTTGTAGCCCAGGGCTGAGTGTTTTCTGATTCGATTGTAAAAGGTTTCGATGTATTCGAACAAGCTGCGACGAACTTCTTGACGATTTCTGTACCGCTCGTGGTGAGTCAATTCCTTCTTCAAGGTCGCAAAGAACGATTCCATCGGAGCATTGTCCCAGCAATTTCCCTTGCGTGACATGCTGCAAATCATTCCGTGATCCTTTAACAATTGTTGATACCTCGCACTGGCATATTGGCTGCCTCGATCTGAATGAATCATCAACCCACAAGCTGGACGTTCCAAGCGAATCGCATTGAGTAAGGCTTCTTCAACCAGATCAGTTGTCATCGAATTATGTAGCGACCAGCCCACAACTTTTCGAGTAAACAAATCAACCACAGCAGCCAGGTAAACCCAGCCTTGATCAGTCCAAAGATAAGTGATGTCACTGACCCAAACCTCATTCGGTTGTTGCGGCAGGTCAAACCGACGATTCAACAAATTCTCTGCCACCGGCCGACCATGATTGGAGTTGGTCGTGGCGATGAATTTCTTCTTGGTCTTGGCTCGTAATTCGTTTTGCTGCATCAACTTAGCAACCGTGTTTACACAACAGGAGTGCCCACGATCAAGCAATTCGTCATGCATGCGTGGCGAGCCATAAATCTGGTTAAACTGGTCGTGAATCACTTCAATTTCACTTAAAAGAGTTTCGTTTTTCTGAGTCGTTTCACTGACTGGACGTTCCTTCCATGTGTAATATCCGCTGCGAGAAACGCCGAACGTTTTACACAAAGCAGTCACCTGGAAGGCGTGTTCATTTTCCTCAATGAAGGCAAATCTCATTGATTTTCCCTCGCGAAAAAGATGGTGGCTTTTTTTAAATCTCTTTTTCGGTGTGCAGCTCGCGATTTTCTTTTCGCAACCGCTTGAGTTCTACTTTTTCGTCTTCGTTAAGTTGTGAGGAATCTTTTTGAGTGCTCATGAATTTATTTTTCCAGTTACGAATCAAATTGGGATGCAAATCTAAACTGCGAGCCGCTTCAGCCAGGGAATAACCCTACCAAAAGGCGACAACCTATCCCCAGCCACCCGCCAGAGAGGGAGTAAGAAGCCTTTCTCACCAGTCTTTTATGCAGCCTTGTTTCCAACAACAGCATCAGGATAAAGCCCGTGCTGCTCGAAGACAGCAGAGGTATGCGCATTTTCGAGAAGTGCCTGATTACGTTTGAGGTCAGTTTCAGAGCGTGGCTTTTCGTGTTCCAGATGATAAACCATTGCGCAGAACAAGGCATCGCATCTCTGTACGCCGCTGCGAATCAGTCTTAATGCGAATTCCGAATCCTGCATCCAGAATCCAAGGAACTGTTCGTTCCAGCCATTGATTCGAATCACATCTTCTCGAAACACCGCCAGGTTGCATGATTGAATATGTTCAATCGTTTTGTTTGTTAATCCCATCCCCGAAAGATGTAAAAGCCAGTGAGGTTTGGTTAAGCCGCCAGTTGCACAAAGCCAAAGTTTTTTCAGTAGCGATTCGCGGCCCGTGAATTCATCCAGTGCTTTGTACTTAACCCAGGCCCGTTTCCCTTGAACAAACCAGCCTGGTCGGGCGAGTCGTTCGTGGTCTGCAACAAAATGACGCGAAGCGATGCAATCTCCATCCGTGTAGATAATGTAATCTCCGGTGATAGATCGAGTCCCCAGGTTTCTCAAATGCGAAAGACGAGGGATGCCCGTATGAGGTTGCCAGGCATGAACAACACGAAAGGGAGCTTCGTCTGCAAAAGCGTCTACAACGGCTCGGGTGTCTGATCCGGACCCATCATCGGCGATGATCAGTTCATCCGGGAGTCGAGTTTGATCCAGATAGCTGGCGAGTGCCTTACGCAAATAGTCCGGGCGGTTGTGCGTGGTAACAAGGACTGAAATTTTCATATAATTTAAGCAGATTTCTTTTTCTGATAGAGCTGTTCGTTTTCAGTATCCAGCTTCCACATTTCAGTTCGTATTTGGGAAAATCGTGGATCCTTGGCTGGCCCCAGTCCACCGCCGGGTGTACAGGTTGCTTCACCAAAGTAAATACGACCATCGAGGTTGTACAAATCGATTCGTATAAAATCGAAACCTTGCGAGAGAGCCTCTGCGATTCGTAACATCTGGTCAAAGTTTTCTGGACGAACATACTTCGCATATTGCTCGGCAGTAAATTCCCCTTCGACAATATTCCAATGTTTATCAAAATGGACTATTGTCTCGTATCGTGGGGTTGAAATGGTGACTGCGTAATCAAAACCTGCTTCGCTGTGATAACAAAACAGGCTGTAATCGACTGGCGAGTCATCACCATCTACGAGCAATGTTTCAATGACGATTTTTGGCTCGATCAGCTTGTAGTGGTATTCGCCTGAGCTGCGACCATATCGCTTTTTCATCAATCGATTGAAGTAGCGTATCGTAGAGGCTACATCCAGTGCAGATTTATCCCAGACAATTTTGTGCCATTTGCAGCCGTGGTTTGCTTTGATAATAAAGCGGTCCGGCAGGTCGGCAAAAATATCTGGTGTGAGCCGATCATAAACACCGAGCAAAGGAACCAGGTACTGTTTGCCAACCCGTTCGGTTACGTACTGTCGCACCCGATACTTATCAGCCATCATCGCATACCGCTTGTGGTTGCCATAAAGCTTGCGGAATTGAATCTTTTCTTCGAATGTTTGTGGCTGCTCGAAGTTGCCCACATAGCCTAGCTTGCGTCGAAAACGATTCCGCATTCGCCAGTTTCGCATCGCAAATACAATCGGACTTTCAACGCCATTTGAAGAGTAAAGCTTTAACATTCCCTTGCTGTATTCCCCTGCAGTATTCTCTTGCAAGTAAGGAAGATCGGAGATCCTTCCCCGATGATTTCAAAATGATCGCATCACGCGACGACACATGTCATACCAAACTCAATTAATACTTGCGAGAAGCTATTACTCGTGGCCTTGTACTGGCAAGGACTTAGGCAACACTCAACGCGCAAACAAATATGCGAATGCGTATCAGAGATCGAAACCGTGTGTTATTTTCTTCAGTGCAAATCTTCTGCCTGAGAGTAATACTATTATATTTCAGCCTTTCGAGCAAGATGAAGTAGCATCGCGTGGATGCATTCTTGCAGGTTGGGATAGCGGATGCGTATCCCAACAGAGTTCGCCATTACTTGACCATCCAGGCACGGCCCGGTACTCTAAATCTGTAATGAAAATATTCGTGGGACAAAAAGACAAAAGGCAGCGTGTGATGAAAAAATTGCTCACTTGTTTATTCGTAGTTTTTTTCGCTGCCACTTCCTACGGCGAGCCAATCAAAGTTGCAGATACGGAAGTTACTTTCATCCCTCCGCAGGGATTCAAGAAAGTCCCACAGGAAATTGTTGATATCAAGTGGCCAAGTAACCGTGCCCCACGATTCGTCATTGGCAACGAACGAGCGACAACGACTATTGCTTATGACCTGAAGCCCAATAACATTCCGCAAAACAAACTGGTAGAAGCTCAGAAAGCATTTATCAATCTGTTTGAGCGAATCATCTCAGGTATTCAATGGAAGAAAAAAGAGATCATTGAAATTTCAGGCCAAAAGTGGATTTTTCTAGAGATGACATCAAAAGCGATCGACACTGATATCCACAACATAATGCTGGTCACCGGCTACCAGGGGAAGATGCTGCTGTTCAACTTCAACTCGACCAGAGAAGAGTTTCCTAAGTACGAGAAGCAGATTCGAGAAAGTATCAAAACAATCAAATTGCCCTGACAAAGCACACAATGGGCAACCCATGATATTTTTATTATCATTGAACGAGTTGAAGAATTGGCGAGCAATGCGTTTTGCTTCAAGATTACTGGCGATGTTTGCCTTGCTGATGATTGTTGCGCCGTTGCCCGTGCGTGCGGATGAAATTGCGAATCCTTTTTTGCCCGCGGGAACTAATGATGAAGGTTGGCCTGCGGTGCGTGGGGTTCATCATGATGCTCATTCGCCGGAGATTCATCTTGCTGAGAGTTGGCCCAAACAAGGGCCGCCTGTTTTGTGGACCAAAAATTTAGGCCAGGGTTACTCAGCATTTGTTGCACAAGGAAATCGGGTTTACACACAAGCCCAAACACTGCAAGGTCAATACGTTTATTGCCTGGATGCTCGCAGCGGAAAAACGCTTTGGGAATATCGCTACGGCTGGCCCTATGAATTGGCTGGTGTCTATCCTGGTCCGCGGGCGACACCAACTTTAGCCAAAGGGCGTTTGCTGTTTGCAGCGCCAAATGGATTAATCGGATGCCTGGATGCTGCCAGTGGAAAAAAGCGATGGTCTCGAAATGTCGTAAAGGATTATCAAGGCGAAGGAGGAACAGGGTTTGGCTATTCCTGTTCGCCAACAGTCGTTGATGATCTTGTCCTTGTGCCCGTAGGAGGTTCAAACGCGAGCCTGGTTGCCCTGAACTTATCGGATGGCAAAACCGTCTGGGCCTCTGGAGATCAACCTGCCAGCTACAGCCCTGCGATGCCCATCACTCGAAACGGTCAGCATCTTGTGGTCGGTTATCTGGAAAATTCAATTGTCATTCATAATCTAAAATCTGGAGAACTGCTGCTCGAACACGAATTATCACAAGGCTACGACGAGCATTCCGCCTGGCCAATTTATCATGAACCGTACTTGTGGGTTGCTGCTCCGTTTCAATCTGGCTCGCAATTGTTCGAGATACCCAATGTATCAGGCACCAAAAATTCTCTGAAAAACATCTGGCGATCCCGCACCTTATCCAATGATGTGCTTTCGAGCGTTCTGGTGAATGGCTCGCTTTATGGATTTGATATATTCGATCCTCAATCAAAAACACAACGACCATCACGCGGAAAGTTTCGTTGTATTGATTTTCTCACCGGCAAGGAATTATGGGAACAAGGTTCTGGGCGTCCCGAGCGATCAAACTACGATACATCGCATGAAATAGGCCAGGCTGGAATAGTTGTTGCGGATGGTAAATTGATTCTGCTCAACGAACGTGGCGATTTAATTTTACTGCGTGCAAATTCAAATCGATGTGAAATCCTGGCTCGTTGTTCGGTGCTGACTGGCGAATTGACCTGGACACCCCCGATACTGCATCGTGGTTGCATTTATATCCGCAATCATTCCAGAGCGGCTTGTATTTACATTGGCGTGCCCGAATTACTACCTGAAAATCAGACGACATTAACCCTGGCAGATATTCCTCAGTCTCGCTACTACGATTGGGCGGGCCAAATTCTTACCGTGGAACCCGAATACGCATTCGATCTCCCTTCACCACAATGGTTATGGAACTGGTACTGCTGGTCTTCCGGGCTACTACTCGCCAGTTTTATTCTGGCTACGGCTCCCGCTTATTGCGTTCGCCGTGACCGTCGCTTATTAACCTGGATTTATAGTTATCGTTTTCTCGCATTCATTGCCGGAGCTTTAGGAACAACCTGGATCAGTTATTGGACTCAGGAATTTATCTTCACCTGGCCTCTGTGTCTTTTCATTTCTCTGGAGCCTGTTCTAGCCAGTGTAAAAATCGGTAATGCGAGCAAGGCACCCCAAATTTCCTACTGGAAGGATCGCTTCCCATTGATCTGCTTTCTATTCATCTCGATCCTGTATTACCTGGTTTGTCGACGTCTCAGTCTTGTGTTTGAATGGGCATTCCTGGCTGGTCCAATTGGCGCGATTCCAATCGGATTGTGGGAACAGCAAGTTAAAAAGAACACATCAAGCAAGATATTGCCCGGTTTTAAGATACTACTCCGTGTGGTACTCAAGCTGATCACATTTGCCTGTTTTTTCGGAAGTGGAGTGATTGTGCTCTGGCTCAGATATTAAAATAGAACCTGCACACAAGGCCCATCCATTGTAAGACACCTCACAGAACATCTGCTTGCTAAAGATATAATCGGAGAGTTAATGTCAGACATTGATCCCACTTTCTCTCTTCCAAACAGGATCACACACAATGGATCAGCCAAGCGAGACAAACCAAACGAAGCTCATCGAGAATCATAGTTCTGCCGTTCCCGTCAAACGCACCGTTGCAACGTACTTTCTTAGATGGGGAGTTATCCTCACGCTTTGTGCCGCTTCGGCGTTTGGTCTTACGCATCTGCTTGATAGTAATAATCAGACCGAATTCAACAGTACCACCATTCAGGCACAACAGCCAAGCTCTCCTTTCGAACTCCAGAACCTGACCGTTCCGCGGAAAGAAGTTCACGGAGGCGGACCACCTAAAGATGGAATTCCTGCGATCTCGAAACCACAATTCATCAGCGCGACGCAAGCCACTTATTTGAAGCCGGAAGATCGAGTGATTGGTGTGCACCTCGAAAACATCTCGCGAGCTTATCCGATTGCGATTCTCAACTATCACGAAATCATCAACGATAAAATCGGGAAACTACCTATTGCAGTTTCCTACTGCCCGCTGTGTGATTCTGCTGTCGTGTTTGATCGTCGACTTAAAAATGGCGAACGGGAATTTGGCGTTTCCGGATTGCTCTTCAACAGTAATGTGCTGATGTATGATCGAAAAGGGAAACCGGAAAGTCTGCGGTCACAAATGATGACACAAGCAGTCTCTGGCGAAAGCGTTAACGAACACTTAAAGACTCTCCCACTGGAGCTAACAACCTGGAAATCTTGGAAAACAAGGCATCCCAAGACTGAAGTCCTCTCGAATCAAACCGGTCATCACCGAGATTATTCTCGTTCGCCTTACGCCGGCTACTTCCAAAGCCCAAAGCTGATGTTTCCGGTGGATAAAACGGACAAGCGACTTCCCGCCAAATCTCCAGTGCTTGGCATCTGGACCTCAAAATCTTCCAGGGCGTACTCACTGGCAAGTTTCACAGAGGATCAAACCAACCTGAAACAAACTATCGACGGCATTCCCTTTACTCTGCATTACGAAAAGGAATCAAACAGCCTTCGTATCTCCCAAGCTGGCCCAGGAATACAAACAGTCTATTCCCTGTGGTTGGCATGGTACGCCTTTCATACCGACACTGAGATCTATTCTCAATAAACTCGTCTCAAAAAAACATTTTCATCCTTCTCCATAATATATGGCTTGCATTCTTCCCTTCATTACTGCCTACCCTATAATGCGCGATAATAAGTGCTGCCATATAATAATGTGTAGCAATTAAAACGATTCATGCAACAAGTGGTAGGCCTCTATGAGTAAATCTTCGGCTATTATAAGACGCTGGTCAGGCACGATTCTGAAGATCGTCATCATTGGTTCTGTTATCTCAGGACTGGTTTACTGGATGAAGTTTTCTCCGATTTCGGTGCAAACAGTGGAAGTAAGCAGTGGAACGCTGATTGCAGAAGTCATGGGAACGGGAACGCTTGAAGCGAGAATCAAATCGACCGTCAGCCCTAAAATTTCCGGACGAATTGAAGCCGTGCTCGTCGATCAGGGTGACCGAGTCACTTCCGGGCAGTTGCTTATACAACTCGATGACTTGGAACTTCAACAGCAGGTCGCGATTGCCCAAGCCAATATTGATTCCGCAATCGCTGCTATCGAACGTCTTAAATCAGAAAAGGTCCGGGCAACTGCGGTCTATGAACAAGCACAAAGAAATCACGGGCGGGTCCAGGGTCTTGTCAAGCAAAACGTAGCCACACAAGACGAGGCAGATACCGCAACCGAATCTTTGGAAGTTGCAGCTGCTGATGTTTCACGTTCACAGGCAGCAATTATCGAAGGACAACAGAGCCACATCGCAGCCCAGAAGAACCTGGAATACCATCGGGCAAAGCTACAGGATACTCACATCAAAGCCCCTTTTGATGGCTTGATTGTCAGACGGAATCGCGAACCGGGAGATGTCGTCGTGCCCGGCAGTTCGGTCTTAACGCTTATTTCAACCGAAGAACTTTGGATCAGTGCCTGGGTCGACGAAACAGAAATGGCAAAACTCAAAAAAAATCAATCTGCCAATGTCCAGTTTCGCTCTGAAGCGTCAAAAACCTTTCCAGGAAAGGTGGCACGTCTTGGTCAGGAAACAGACCGAGAAACCAGAGAGTTCATTGTTGATGTGCAAGTTCTTGAGCTACCTTCCAACTGGGCGGTCGGTCAAAGAGCTGAGGTTTATATTGAGGTGGCTCGCAAAGAAAACGTCATTCAGATTCCAGCTACACTTGTCATTCGAAATGCCGGACAGGTCGGCGTCTACATTCTGAAAAACGACCACACCCAGTGGCAACCCATCACGCTTGGACTTCGCAGCAGAGAGCATGTTGAAGTGACCGAAGGATTGGAAGTCGGATCGATTGTGATCACTCCAATAGATGAGAACATCTCCTTGAGCCAGGGCAGAAAGGTCTTCGTACCATGAACCTTGCTCAAAAAGATATTCGTTATAACCTCGGTCGATTCGTGCTGGCTACTGTCGGTGTTGGAATGTTATTGATGGTTGTGATGGGCATGGGAGGGATCTACCGAGGCATTATCGAAGATGCCACTTTGTTGATCGACCGTGTTGGTGCAGACCTCTGGATTGTCCAAAGAAACACCCGAGGGCCATTCGCAGAAATCTCACGTGTCCCTACGAATCTGGTCCACCGATCTCTGGCTGTCCCGGGAGTACTCACTGCCAGAGAGTTTGTTTACCATACGATTCAACGAGAACGAGATGGAAAAGCCCTCCGCATTTCAGTATTGGGACTCAGCTGGCCTACTGATAAAGGAGAGTGGTTACCATTGACTACGGGCCGACCGCTTGCACAAAACCATTTCGAAATGATTGCAGATGAGACACTTAACCTGCCACTTGGTGAAAAAATCAAACTTGGCAAAAACATTTATACCGTTGTTGGAACAACAACAAACATGATGAGTGCGAGCGGAGACGGAATTGCATTTTTCACTATTTCAGATGCCCAATCAATTCAGTTCGATATTCCCGGTGAAGCAACCCGGCTCGAACGAGCGGCTCGATTCGGACGTGGAGAGCGAACTGATTTAGCATCGAATCAACCCGCTTTGCTCGAAAATGCAGAAAAACTATCAGCCGAGTTGCCAACATTACCCTTACCTCAAATCAGCGCCGTCATGGTCACAATTTCCCCTGCTGCCGATATCAATCAGGTTGCAAAAGTCATCGCTGGCTGGGGGGATGTCTCTGTCTATACCAGCGACGGACAACGAGAACTTCTACTCAAAGGAACGGTTGAAAAGGTCCGCAAGCAAATCGGCTTATTTCGGATGCTGTTGACAATCATCGCAGCCATCATCATGGGACTTATCCTGTACACGATGACGCTGGATAAAATCCATTCGATCGCGTTACTGAAACTGATCGGGGCACCCAACTATGTTATCCTGGCGCTCATCATGCAACAGGCTTTGATACTCGGAGCACTCGGAATGATTGTTGCCTACGGTGTCGGAAGTCGAATTTTCCCGATGTTTCCTCGACGTGTTATTCTCGCACAATCTGACCTGATACAACTTGCATTAATCGTATTGGGCATCTCAATTGCTTCCAGCTTTCTGGGAATCTGGAAGGCTCTGAAAGTCAGCCCGAACGAGGCTCTCTCATGACCAATTCCAAACAAGCTAAATATGTGATTGAAACCGAATCAGTCACCAAAATATACGGCAGTGGCAACACCGAAGTTGTCGCGATGCGTGATGCTTCGATGCAGGTTGAACCGGGAAAAGTTGTCGCTTTATTAGGCCCCAGTGGTTCGGGAAAATCAACCTTTCTTACCGCAGTAGGCTTGATCAATCCCCCGACATCCGGACGTATTATCATTCAGGGAGAACCTATCCTGGATGGTCCGACAGCAATGGTCAACCTGCGATCATTTCGCCGCCGGCACATTGGCTTTGTCTTTCAGAAATCGAACTTGATTCCGTTTCTCTCTGCGATTGAAAACGTACAGATTGCAATGGAGATTAACCACATGCCTGCTGGAGCTGCCAGAAAACGAGCCCAGGAACTTCTTGATTATCTCGGCGTTGGCGACCGAGCTCATAGCTCCCCTTCGATGCTCTCAGGAGGACAGCAACAAAGAGTCGCAGTCGCGCGGGCACTGGCCAATCATCCCAGCGTCATCCTGGCTGACGAACCAACCGCAGCACTAGACAGCGAACGAGGACGGCAAGTGATGGAACTTTTCGCCCAGGTCGCTCACGAACAAGGGGCAGGCGTTATCGTCGTCACCCACGATCACCGCTCACTCGATATCTTCGACACAATCTACGAAATGGAAGACGGACTTCTTGAGAGAAAAACCGAAACAATCACAACCTGAGCAGAGCTTTCTGCCTTGAATTGAGACATACTCAAACGAAACAGACAAGAATGTCTGAGCCCTATTTGAATTAATAGAGGTTCCCTCTTATTCTGAATAGTTGTGTAGCGTAAGTACATTTTTGTAGGTTGGGATAGCGGCTGTCTTTTACACATAAGTCAGCTTTCC
>JAESQE010000346.1 GCA_016765335.1 Planctomycetaceae bacterium | reverse complement strand
AGGCAAGAATGTCTACCCTCCGCTCACAATGAATTTTGAATTAATAGAGGTTCCCTGAAGAAGACCCCAGGTTAGACAATAATGGCTGAAAGTACAGGATCTTATACAGTATTGGCAAGACGCTACCGTCCACAAACTTTCGACGAAGTGGTAGGACAGCAGCACGTTGCACAAGCATTAAAAAATGCAATTTTGTGCAATCGGGTAGCGCACGCCTACCTGTTTACTGGTGCCCGGGGAGTCGGCAAAACTTCGACGGCCCGCATCTTGGCCAAAGCCTTGAACTGCCCGGAAGCTGTTGAGGGAAATCCGTGCAATGAATGTCATTTGTGCAGCGCGATCTCTGAAGGCAACGATATCGATGTGATGGAAATCGACGGAGCTTCCAATCGTGGAATTGATGACATCCGATCGCTTCGCGCCAACGTTGGTATCCGGTCGATGCGAACTCGCATCAAGATGTATATTATCGATGAAGTGCACATGTTGACCAAAGAAGCGTTTAATGCACTGCTTAAAACACTCGAAGAACCGCCGCCGAATGTAAAGTTCGTCTTTTGCACTACAGAACCGCAAAAGGTTCCCGATACAATTCTTTCCCGGTGCCAACGATTCGATTTCGCCAGTATCGAAACACAGGTGATTGCTCAACGACTCAAGGATATTGCAGGCCTGGAAGGAGTGGATGTCACCAATGATGCAATCGATCTGGTTGCTCGGCGAGCAGGCGGATCGATGAGAGACAGTCAATCTTTGTTCGATCAACTTTTGGCTTTTGGTTCATCCCGGATCGAAGCTAGTGATGTCAATCGGCTACTGGGCACTGCTGATGATGATCGACTTTTGAAAATCCTGACGCTCATTCACCAAAAACAACAAGGTCCATTGCTTGAGGAGATTAATGAAGCCGTTAGTGACGGGGTGCAACTCGGCAACCTGATCGATCAACTGGTGAACTGTTATCGAGATTTAATGATCCTTCGATGTGGTGCAGACTCCGTCGATTTAATAGGGGTCAGCTCTCTGCAACGAGAAACGTTTGCTGAGTTGGGTAAGCAAATGGGACTGGAAACGATCACCGCAGCGATGCAAATTCTTTCAGAAGCTAAGATGCGGCTTTCCCGAGTTTCGCACGGTCGGGCTTTGATCGACTTGGCAGTGATCCGCATCTCGCAACTTGAAAACCTCGAAAGCCTATCGAATTTGATTGCAGATTTGAAAAGTAGTGAAACGGGCGTGATCACGTTATCGGGAACAACTGCACCAGCCGGACTGTTAACAACCAATCCTCGTGTCACACCAGCTTTGGCTTCTCAATCCCCCCCTGCTGCCCCTGTCTCACATTCGCCGCCTGTTGCTGATAAGAACTTGACACCTCAATCAGGTTCAGAGAATCAGAAAAAAAAAAACTGAGTCACCGCCCTCAATAACGCCAGAACCAACTTCTGTCGAAGATAATTCGCGTCCGCTGATTCCTTTTGAAGAAAGTTCTGAAAAGGAATTATTGGCGCAACTCACTGACACTGTAGGAGATGCAATCTCCATGCACCTGAGAATGGCCTCTCGTTTAGCAATTATTGCGCCAAATCGTCTAGATTTATTCTTCAGTTCGACATATTCTTTCTCAAAGACCTATTTTGATGAGAAGCCGGAATCTGTTCAGAAAATAGCAAATCAGGTTCGGGTCCTTACCGGTCAACAGACTCAAGTCAAGTTTCGGATGGATGAATCAGAGCAGAAAGAGTCTGCGTCTACCGAAACGTCCCAAGCTGTGGCCTCAAAAGCCCCGGTAGAAAAGCATGAATTTGTTCAAGCAGTTGAGACCATTTTTAATGCGTCGATCGGACAAATAACCCGAGTCAGAAAGCAGAATCAATAAGAGAGTTTCCAGAACACTGTTTTTAAGCCCCGCGTAATTGCCATTGAATGGACAGAGCAAGGGCTGTCAACAAAAAACAAGCTGACTGGATTTCAATAATTTGCAACGGGATTGCCCCGAGGAGAATACGAAAATGTTTAAGGGAATTACCGGCATGGCTTCGATGATGAAGCAAGCACAGGAACTACAGTCCAAAATGGGAACTTTTCAGGAGTCCCTGAAAGATGTGACAGTTACTGGCGAAGCGGGTGGTGGAATGGTCAAGGTAACCGCCAACGGTCAGCAGGCTATTCTCAATTGCGAGATTGAACCATCAATTCTGGAAGCTGGAGACCAGGAAATGCTGGAAGACCTGATCGTCTCAGCTGTCAATCAAGCATTGGATCGCGCCAAGCAAACTGCTGCGGATAAAATGTCCGAAATGACCGGTGGAATGAATCTGCCTGGCTTGCAAGACGCGATGTCCAACATGGGAATAGGACCACAATCTCCTTAACAGGGTCCCTTAACAGGCCACGATCAAGCGGGCTGCTAGCCCGCTAATTATTTTTGTTCGCGTGTTGCAAGTTTCCTAAGTCTTTGTCGGTACAAGGCCACGAGTGTTAGCTTCTCGCAAGTATNAATTATGCTTGGTATTAATACCAAGACAGTATCTGGATTCATTTAATTTCATGGACGAGCAATCACATCCTTACGGCTCCAGTGTCGCAGCATTAATTGAAGAATTTGCCAAGATGCCTGGGATCGGTCGAAAATCAGCCGAACGCCTTACGCAATACGTCGTTAATCTGAAACGACCTGATGCTGGTGCGTTGATTAAAGCCATTGANTCAGTCAAGCGAAATATCAAACGCTGCAAAAATTGCTTTGTTCTAACAGAAAAAGAGCTGTGCGATATCTGCGAAGATTCAAAACGAGATCCAACTCTGGTTTGTATTGTAGAGCAACCTAAAGATGTCATTTCCCTGGAAGCTTCTGGAGCGTATTTAGGGCAGTATCACGTATTGCATGGTTGCTTATCCCCATTGAACGGGATTGGCCCCGAGAAGCTGACGATCAATTCCTTAGTAAAACGAGTCAAGGAAAACGAGGTCAAAGAAATCATTATGGCGACCAATCCAACCCTCGAAGGAGACGGCACAGCCCTGTTTATTTCCAACCTTCTGGCTGATGAAGAGATAACAATTACTCGCCTGGCCAGAGGAATTGCATCGGGATCGGTGCTCGAATTTGCGAACCGAGAAATGCTGGCAGACGCATTGCGTGGCCGCCAGACGTTTTGATGGCGGCCTGCTTTGAACCTGTAATTTTCATAGACCAAAGACATGCAGCACATTTTCGGGGTATGATTAAATAGTAATCTGCCTCAATAAAGGTAACCAGGCTGGTTTTTCACTTTTTAATGTACACAATTCTCTTANCGAAAAGATAAAATCCCCACTCGATTATGCACCTGAATTTGTCACAACAAATGAAGATGGGCCAGCAAATGAAGCTGGCACCGCGGATGATCCAATCGATGGAGATTCTGCAAATGTCTGTGATGGCATTACAGGAAAAAATTGATCAGGAACTCGAAGAGAATGTCGTTCTTGAAGCCTTGGCTCCCAACCAGCAAGATATCCACGAAGAAGCAGAACAATCCACGACATCNAAAGAAATCGAGCAACAGGAACTTGTTGTTGATGACGACAAGAACAATGAAGCAGATTTTGAGCGTTTGCTGGAACTTTCGTCGGAATGGCCTGAAGATGTGTTTACTTCTGGCGGAAAACCTTCTTCGAATCGAATTAGTGAATCGTCAGACCGCCAACACGACCTGATGGGAAACCTGGAAGCTCATTCGCAATCATTGCAAGACTATTTGCTCGAACAGTTTCATTACTATGAAATTGATCTGGAAGAACGAGATTTTGGCGAGTTTTTGATTCAGAATTTTGATGAACAGGGCCGCCTGCAAGGAACGCTTCCAGAAATCATTCAAGTTTACGGTAAAACAATCCTACGTGAAACTGCTGAACTTGTGCTGGTGCTGATTCAAAAATTGGACCCCCCTGGAGTCGGGGCACGTAATCTCCAGGAATGCCTGCTGTTGCAACTCAATGACGAAACCGAAATGCAAGATGTGCTCGTGACATTAATCACCGATCATCTGGAAAACATTGGTCAGAATCGCCTGCCTTTAATCGAACGCAAAACCGGGTACTCCATTGAAACAATCAAGCTTGCATTAGAAGAAATTCGCAAGTTAGAACCTTTTCCCGGCCGAAAGTTCATTTCACAAGTTTCGCAAAACATCACTCCTGATGTACGTGTTCTGGAAGATGAAAACGAAAAGTGGACCGTCGAATTAATTAACGATTACACTCCAGAACTTCGGATCTCCAACAGATACATTCAAATGTTAAAGGGAAATCCAGATCAGAAAACGAAGGATTACATTCACAAAAAGATTGAATCTGCAAAATGGTTGATCGATTCGATTGAACAAAGGCAGAGCACGCTTCGCAAAGTTTCCCAAGCGATTGTTAATCATCAAACAGAGTNTCTGGAAAAAGGTCCAGAATCAATTGCCCCGTTGAAAATGCAACAAGTTGCAGAGGATGTTGGGGTGCATGTCACCACGGTTTCCAGAGCAGTTGTTGGGAAATGGATAGAAACTCCAAGAGGCCTGTTTCCACTACGACGTTTCTTTGGCGGGGGAACTGTCAGCTCTGATGGAGAAGAAGTNTCCTGGCAGAAAATTCGCTTAAAGATGCAGGAAGTTATCGACGGAGAAAACAAACAAAAACCACTTAGTGATGATGCATTGGTTGGCGAAATGGCTAAATATGGCTACAAATTAGCTCGCAGGACAATTGCAAAATACCGTGAAGCGATGAATATCCCTTCCTCTCGCAAGCGAAAAACTTACTGATACGCATTCGTGTATTTAGTCGATCCTGAAAAACTCATCGGAGTGGGGGACGGGAGCAGGAGTTTCTGAATTTTTAGTGGAACCAGATTGTGCATCCACTAATTTTCTTCGTGTCTTTGAGACTTAGTGGTTCCTGTTTTTTACCACCAAGTCACTAATACACAAAGAAAGAAAAGAAGAAACAATGATTGAGAAAAAGTATGATCCGTAATAGAAAACGGTTCGGCAGCCGCCTCGCCCTCTCGAAGGAGATGCCAAGATCGATCGTGTACGCAGGAGTTCATTGATTTTGGTGTAGAATTTCGGCTTCATGCGTGACTCAAATTGCCAGGTTTCGAACACGAACAGGCAAAAACCGTGGAAATGTTAACACTCCAATCTCCAACTATATTGCCCATCAGACTAGATCCAAAATAGTTTTTCAGGACCGACTATTTACAGACGCAGTTCTAAATCATGTTCGTCCAAATAGCCTTGCAGTCTTTCTAAACTGCGATGCAGAAGTTGCCGAACTCTTTCTGTGCTGATGCCCAGCGAGACACCAATTTCTCGAAAGGTTCTGGGAGAAGAGCCTGCATCAAACAGCCCAAATCGCTCGCTGACGATTATTTGATCTCGATCCGAAAGCTTGTGAATCACTGATTCAAGCATTCGGAAAACATTAAGCTGAGTGGCTTCAGAATCAGCTTTCGTGGCTCGTCTATCCCGGCAGCCTTCGAAGTATCCCGTATCACCTGTCACAAAACTTTGATGGTGCTTTCGAGATTTTTTGGTAATTCGATACAAATGATTTCGCACTGCCCAGGTTGCATAAGTGCTGAATCTGATCCCTCGCTCAAAATCAAAAATTTCGACAGCTCGAATTAATGGAACATTCCCCTGTGCAAATAAATCCTCCAACGAATTATTTGCATCGACCAGTTTTTTTGCAATTGAAATAACCAGTCGCAAATTCGCAGTAACAATGTAATTTCTAATTGATAACGCAACACACAAATTCGCTTGAAATTGCTGACCAGGATTCCCTTGTTCTCTGGGCTGACCAATTCGAAAATCATTATTGGATTCCTTTCCCGGAGGGTTTTTTCTAATTTGCTCTGCAAGGTATCTCAAATAATTCATCTTGCGAAACAAATGATACTCTTGCTTAACAGTCAAAAGCTCGGCTGCATAAAGGCAAGAGAACATATCAGAGGTGCCTGGTGGAACCGAATCGGTCACATTTGACTGGTACCCAGATCGGTCAACAGATTCCAAACCCGCAGCCGGGCTAAGAAAAGACTCCTCTTGAGACAAATCGTCAAATTCACATCCTGCTACAAATTCTACTGGCGATCCTGGGTTGATCTCCTTTTCTAATCCAGGGATTTCATATTCAGAAATCATGCTTTTCCTCTCACCTCAAAATTTGAATCTGCTCGCTCTGTTTACAACTGCCTGGGTGGCTTTACGTTTAGGGTACTTCTATTAATTCAAAGGGAGTACAGACATTCCTGTCTGTTTCGCTTGAGTCTGCTTTAATACAAGGCAGACAAGAATGTCTACCCTCCGGCTCGTAATAAATTTTGAATTAATAGCGGCTCCCTAAACGTAAAGCCCAAAGAAATAAGTACAACTGCTTTGGACTTTTGTAGAATTCCAGCCTCTCCCGGAAACATAATAGCCACTTAAATCACTTTACGCAATCTTATATGTCACAAGTAGCCCTGCACATCACAGCATTGCTGACAAAAAAGAAAACTCGATAGGCATGAATACATCATTCAAACACCGTTCAGACAAAAACGCAGATGTAACTTCCGTGTAACATATATGCACGGAGTTTTAATAAACAGCACATGAAAAGATAGTAAAAACAGGAAGTTTAAAAAAAACAGGGGTCTTCGAAACATAGGGAATACACTTAATACAAAGCTTAAACACCACAATGCAGTTATAACGATTGCTCCCAAGGAGACAGTAACCAGTGCAAGCCTTGAGAAATCAGGGACGGTGAACAGGGATTATGACTCCCGCCGACGGTAGAAATTCACTATAATCCTGCTGGAAGGCGTAAATCCCGTTGAGATGCGTTGGGATGAACGCACAGTGCTCCAACTTTTTTCTTTATGATGAATCTGAAATTATGCCAACTGCAATTACTGATGGAGTCTTAGCTGGGATTGATCCAGCCGAACTGGAAGAATGGTACGATTCGCTTGAGGACGTCATTCGCCGATACGGTCCCGAGCGAGTTACTCAATTACTCGTCAACTTGCGAGAACGAGCTTATCACCGTGGAGTGATGTTGCCGTTTTCTGCAACGACTCCTTACATCAATACAATTTCTCCTGAAGATCAACCGGTTTATCCTGGTAATCAGGAGATCGAACGTCGAATCAAAAGTATCATTCGCTGGAACGCCATGGCAATGGTCCACGGCACGAATAAAAAGTTCGATGGACTCGGCGGGCACATTTCAACATTTGCTTCTTCTGCAACCTTGTACGAAGTGGGGCAAAATCACTTCTTTCATGCACGAACTGAAGACCACACCGGTGACATGATTTACTTTCAGGGCCATGCTTCACCTGGAATGTATGCTCGTGCGTTTGTTGAAGGTCGTCTGGAAGAATCGCATTTGAATCGCTTTCGACGAGAGATTCCTCGTGGCGAAGGCCTTTCTTCTTATCCGCATCCCTGGTTAATGCCTGACTTCTGGCAGTTCCCAACCGTATCGATGGGCTTAGGGCCAATCACTGCGATTTACCATGCACGATTCTTGCGGTATCTGGAACACCGTGGAATTATCGATACGAGTCAATCTCGCGTGTGGGCGTTTGTGGGAGATGGCGAATGTGACGAACCGGAAACACTCGGTGCGTTAACAATGGCTTCCCGTGAAAAGTTGGACAATTTAACGTTTGTTATAAATTGTAATTTGCAGCGGCTTGATGGTCCGGTTCGCGGTAACGGAAAAATCATTCAGGAACTCGAAGGAGCCTTCCGAGGTGCTGGCTGGAATTGCATTAAAGTAGTTTGGGGATCTGATTGGGACCCTATTCTGGAGAAAGATTCTGATGGTAAGCTCGCCAAACGGATGGGCGAAATTGTCGATGGGCAGTATCAGAAATACAGTGTTGAAACGGGTGGCTACATTCGTGATCACTTCTTCGGTGCTGACGACGATTTGAAAGAGATGGTTGATCATCTTTCTGATGAGCAACTCCAGAAGATGCGTCGTGGGGGACACGATCCGGTCAAGGTTCACGCAGCTTACAGAGCAGCCGTAGACCACGAAGGTTCGCCGACAGTGATTCTTGCCAAAACCATTAAAGGTTACGGACTGGGAGAAGCTGGCGAAGGTCGAAACATCTCACACAACTCGAAAAAACTAAACGAAGAAGAGTTGATCGCATTCCGATCTCGATTCGGGATTCCGCTAAGCGACGAAGAAGTCAAAAAAACTCCATTCTACCGCTTCCCAGAAGACAGCGTTGAATACAAATATCTGCAAGAACGAAAACAGGAATTGGGCGGTTACTTGCCTGCTCGAAATCCAACAACGGAATCGCTTGTGATTCCACCGGTGGAAGATTTATACGACGCGACGGCTAGAAGTATCGGCAAAGAAGCTTCTACCACAATGATATTTGGGATGATCATCAGTAAGTTGCTCAAAGATAAGAAAATTGGTGAGCGAATTGTTCCCATTATCCCTGATGAGGCCCGTACTTTTGGGCTGGAAGGTTTATTCAAACAGTGCGGGATTTATTCGAGCAAAGGCCAGCTTTACGAACCTGTTGATCGAGCACAGACGATGTACTACAAAGAGGCCAAGGATGGGCAGCTGTTTGAAGAAGGGATTAATGAAGCGGGGGCGATGTCTTCCTTCATTGCAGCCGGGACAGCTTATGCCAACCTGGGCGTGCAGATGATTCCATTTTACATCTACTACAGCATGTTCGGTTTCCAGCGCGTTGGCGATTTAATTTGGCTGGCTGCTGATTCTCGAACCAAAGGATTCCTGGTTGGGGGAACTTCTGGGCGAACAACGCTTAACGGTGAAGGACTTCAACACGAGGATGGTCATTCTCAGTTGATGGCGACAACAGTTCCGAATTTGGTTTCTTACGATCCTGCTTACGGGTACGAATTGTGTGTCATCATTCAAGATGGTATGCGAAGAATGTATCAGGAAAACGAGAGTGTCTTCTACTACGTGAGTGTTTACAATGGCGCGTACGAGATGCCTGCGATGCTCGAAGGTTCTGAAGAGGGCATTCTTAAAGGAATGTACAAGTTCAAAAGCAGCGACGTTAAGAAGGCAGCCGTTTCTGTTCGACCACAGCTGTTTGGTTCAGGCCCGATTCTGCAATGTGTTCTGGAAGCTCAGCAAATTCTGGCTGACAAATACAACGTCGAATCTGATGTCTGGTCGATTACCAGTTACAGTGAACTGACTCGGGATGCACGGGCGGTTCAACGCTGGAACCGACTGCACCCTAACGAACAGCCTCGACAATCACACCTTGAAAAATCGCTTGCTGAAGTTGATGGTCCTATTATTTCATCCAGCGATAATGTTCGTTTGGTTGCTGATCAAATTAGAGATTGGGTTCCTAATACCTACCTCACATTAGGAACAGATGGATTCGGTCGTAGCGATACCCGAGAAGCCCTGCGACATCACTTTGAAATCGATGCTGCGTTTGTCACCTACACCACTCTTGTTGGATTGGTAGAGGACGGACATCTTTCAAGCACCGTCCTTGCACAAGCTTTGAAAGATCTGAACATCGACCCAGAAAAAGTTGATCCGCTCGGCGCGTAACAACCGTCGGCAAAATTTTACTAGAACCGCAGGGTCTGCAATGCGGCCCCTACGGCCTGTGGTTTTCACAGGATACATACATTTTATTAATTATTAGATGACCCGGAGACAATCCCGGATGGCTATTGAATTTAAACTTCCTGAAGTTTCTGAAGGTGTGGAATCTGCGGACATCGCAGAGATCCTCGTCTCAGTGGGCGATACCGTCACAGCTAATCAAATTGTGGCTGAAGTCGAAACCGAAAAAGCTGTTGCAGAAATTGAGTGCCCTCACGCTGGTGTGGTCACCAAAGTGCATGTTGCAGTCGGCGATGCAGTACCCATTGGAGGTATTCTGCTAACGATTGATGCAGAGGCAACCGCTGACAGTGCACCTGAAAAACCTGCTGAGCCGGCCCCAGCTGCGGAATCAAAACCGGAACCGGCTGCTGCCAGCCCGGCTGAACCTGCAACCAGCACACCAGTTGCGGCAGCTCCAGCTGCCCCTGTTGTTTCGGCACCAGTTGCAGCATCGAGTGATGAAAAACGTCCACCTGCACCGGCTGGTCCGGCGACTCGTCGGATGGCTCGGGACTTGGGAGTCGATCTTTATCAGGTCAAAGGTGGCGGTCCTGGAGGACGAATTTCTCAGGAAGACGTTCAAAACTATGTCAAGCAGAAGTTAACGGCACCTGCGGCTGTTGCAGCTGGAGGCCCGGTGGCTGCTCCGCCTCTGCCAGACTTCTCAGAGTTTGGACCGATACGCCGCGAGCGGATGAATAAAATTGGCAGAACATCAGCCGAGCACTTATCACGTTCCTGGAATGTGATTCCTCACGTAACACAGCAAGATCTGGCTGATATCACAGACATCGAACTGGCTCGCAAACAGTTCTTGCAAGGGACCGGGAAGAACGGTCCGAAGGTAACGATGACTGCCATCGCGATCAAAGCAGCAGTCACTGCGTTGAAAACTTTTCCGAAGTTCAATTCCAGCCTTGATCCTGAAACGATGGAAATCGTCTACAAGGATTATTATCACATTGGAATTGCAATCGACACCCCAAACGGTTTGGTTGTCCCTGTTGTTCGAGATGCAGACAAAAAGTCTCTTCTGGAAATTGCAGCAGAAGTTATCGACTTGGCTGTGCGTGCTCGTGACCGTAAACTATCAATGAAAGATATGCAGGGCGGTACTTTCACAATCACCAACCTGGGAGGCATCGGAGGAACTGGGTTCACACCGATCGTCAGTTATCCTGAAGTCGCAATTCTGGGTATGTCCCGCGGTCAGAAAGAGCTTCGATTGAATGATGGCGAGTTGGAAGAACGACTAATGCTGCCGTTGTCTCTTTCGTACGATCACCGTGTGATCAACGGAGCAGATGCAGCACGATNTATTGTGAAACTTTCCGCATTGCTTTCCGATCCATTTACGTTGCTCTCGGAATGTTAATTCAATCCGATGAATCTCAATTAGAATAGTAAAAGACAGGCTTCACCTGTCTTTGGATTCGAATTGGTTTTAAGTGTATCGAGCAACGCAGGCGGAATAATCTCTGCCTGTGATATTTAATACAGACTGTATGAATCAAGATTAATAGAAGCGAATCGTTCTGATGGAAACATTACAAGCTGATGTTGTTGTTCTTGGAGCAGGCCCCGGTGGCTACCCCGCAGCTTTTGAAGCCGCAGACAAGGGAAAGAAAGTCATCCTAATCAGCGACGATGTGGCACCCGGGGGCGTTTGCCTGAATCGTGGNTGTATTCCTTCAAAAGCATTACTGCACGTTGCCAAGCTCATCAACGAAGCCAAAGAATCGCAAGAGTGGGGAGTAACTTTCGAACCTCCCAAGATCGATATCGACCAACTGCGGGGATTCAAAAACAAAGTGGTTGGTCAGCTCACTGGTGGGATTACGGGCCTGTGCAAAACGAGAAAAGTACAACTGGTCGAAGCGCGTGGCAGCTTTCTTGATTCCAACACGATGGAACTGGCGTACAAAGATGGCACCAAAGGGCAGGTCAAGTTTGAAACCGCGATTGTAGCAACCGGCTCCACCCCGACGATGCCTCCGTTTTTTGATATCGGCGATGATCGTGTGATGGATTCCACTGGCGCGCTAGAGCTGAAAGATATTCCCGGCAAATTACTGGTCATTGGCGGAGGATACATCGGTCTGGAAATGGGATCGGTTTATGCAGCCTTGGGTTCGGAAGTGACTGTTGTCGAAATGACAAACACGCTGCTACCCGGTGCTGATCGCGATCTGGTTCGACCGCTTCAAAAACGGCTGAAAGAACAGTTCCATGCAATTCACATGGAAACGAAAGTCGCAGGACTGGTTGCGACCGATGCAGGAATTGTTGCCAAGTTGGAAGGTGAAGGAGTTGATCCGGAAATCACTTTTGATCGCGTTCTCGTTTCAATCGGAAGGCGTCCCAATGCTCGCAATATCGGCTTGGAACACACCAAGGTCTATGTAACCGAACAAGGTTTTATAGACACCAACAGTAAACAACAAACTTCTGATCCTGCGATTCTTGCAATCGGAGATGTTGCAGGCGAACCGATGCTCGCACACAAAGCGACTCGTGAAGCAAAAGTTGCAGTTGATGTTCTGATGGGCGAACCGGCGGAATTTGATTGCATTGCCATTCCTGCGGTTGTCTTTACCGACCCGGAAATTGCCTGGTGTGGAGTGACCGAAACCGAAGCCAAAGCACAAGAGCTGGATGTTACCATCGTACGATTCCCTTGGGCAGCATCAGGTCGTGCTCAAGCAATTGGTCGAACCGAAGGGCTGACAAAACTGATCTTCGAAAACAAAACCGAGCGACTTCTCGGCATGGGAATTGTCGGACCCGGTGCAGGGGAAATGATTGCAGAGGGAGTGCTTGCAGTCGAGACCGCAGCTGTTGCTCGTGACTTGGCAGAAAGTATTCACGCACACCCGACACTTTCGGAAACGATTATGGAAGCGGCTGAAAGCATGTTTGCTCAAGCAACGCACTACTACCGACCTAAAAAGAAGTAAGGCAACCTCTGACAAATTGGTTCTCCCCCTTACGAGGGGGGAGTTAGAGGGGGGTTTTGAACTACTTTTTATCATCAAACTGTCCTCAAGAAGCTCTGGAATTCAATTTCCAGAGGTTTCGATGAGAAAATAGAACCGAGTGACATGGCAACTGTTGCACTGCAAACTGAGGCTCAGGTGATTGAGCTTGTCGAACTTTGCAAAGATAATTACCGGGTTCGTCTTGCTTGTGAGGAGTTAGCAAAGCAGATTCTGCCCGGGCAGTTTTTTATGCTCCGTAAGCCCGGCAGTTCCGACCCGCTGTTAGGTCGCCCGTTTGCACTTTATGACACTGTTCACAATGAGTCGGGAGAAATCATTGGGATCGATGTCGGTTTTCATGTGGTTGGAAAAATGACCAGCCTCATGGAGCAACTGACTCCTGACGATCATCTGGAAATCTGGGGACCACTGGGCAATGGATTTCCGCAAATTCAAACGAAGCATCTGATACTGGTTGCTGGCGGGATCGGTTATACCCCGTTTGTTGCCACGTCTCGCCAAGCTCTGCTTCATAAACAGTACGGTGATACAGAAGCAAGTCAAAGTAGCATCCAAGCGGAAAAAGCCTCTTTGATTTACGGGGTGCGTTCCCATGAGTTCCAGGCAGACATGAGCGATTTATCGGATATCACAGAACTGGATATTCAGGTTTGCACAGAAGATGGTTCAGCCGGGCATCACGGCCTGGTCACTGACTTACTTCTCCCTTTGTTGACAGATAGTTCGCCCGAAGAAAAAGTTGTTTTTACATGCGGTCCGGTTCGCATGATGCAGGCTGTTGCTGAGCTTTGCCAAAAACATAATGTGAAATGCTGGGTTTCGTTAGAGACCCCGATGGCCTGCGGATTTGGGGCCTGCTTTAGCTGCGTCGTTCCCACGAAACAATCCGATGATCAGTGGGACTACCGCCGCTCGTGCCTGGAAGGCCCCGTCTTTCCCGGTGAGGAAATTCTTTGGGGTCAAATGTAATTTGAGGATCAAATCCCCAACAAGCTATCACGTGCTTAATCAGTGGGGATCTCTTCTCAATTGCTCAAGAATTTTCCTTGATCGCAAAACAATATAAATCGGAAGATTCTCGATTGTATTGCAGAAAGATTTCTTCGAACGGTGAGTCTTGGACCCATTCCAAAAACATAGATGAACTCACATTGCAATAAAAATCGGCATCCGGTCCGTACAAGGGGCCTGTTCGAGTGGTTCCATGTTCGGGTCGCCCCTGGCCTGCACATGTCATGAAGAACAATCCGCCGGGGCGAAGTAAATTGAGCATATTGGCAACGGTCTGTTTGGCGTATGGGTCATGCTCAAACACTTCCACAGCACAGACGACATCAAACGAATTCGGGGCATCGTTGAATTCATGCCCCAGGCAGACTTGATCGACTCCGGCTGCTTGCACTGCATCAATTCCAATATAATCACAGTTTTCGAATAGATTTCTCACAGATCCATTTACGTCTCTGGAGCCAATTTCCAGTACTCGCTTATTCTCGAAATAATTGGAAAACTTCTGCTTCACCTTACTGCAAAATTTCCGTTGTGCAAAATGCGACATGTACTTCCTTCTCACGAAAAGAATTTGATGATCAAAATCACAAGAGACTCTTTCTAATCTGTGTCCTTGCGAGGAAAACAACACTCCCTCTATCTAACACGGTATGGTTGCGTAAAAAACAGAGAACTCGGTAAAAAGCAGGGATGAAGCAACGGTAAGGCTAGTCAATTCACTCACGCTTAAATCCCCTAAAGACTGAACCCCAATAGAGTTGAATTTCAAACACAAACAACAAGTACTTTTATTCAAATACTTGGCAAACGGTGTCATTTGCAACTCGGTTCTCCAAGCAGTGAAGAGACAGGTGGGAACTTCCATGAAATCTAAGTAGCGCAGATATTCCTGTCTGTTTCGTTTGAGGATGCCTGAGTTCAAAGCAGACAAGAATGCCTACCCTCCGCCGAGCCTGCTAAACCAACTAGCGTTAAAAGTCAGTCATATGAGC
>JAESQE010000345.1 GCA_016765335.1 Planctomycetaceae bacterium | reverse complement strand
TCAAATTTGCTCCAATTTCAGGAGAAAGCATCGCTTGTGTTTTGTTCCCCCAATAGGTTTCCTCAATTAAAAGTCGCGATTCATTGTTTGCCGATGTTTCGACTTGAGAACCCAACTGAACCGATCCTCGCAGCGGTTCAATAGAATACCCTCCTGCATGCCTGCGAATACGAGCATGACTGGAGGAAAGAGGCGCCAGGATTCTGACAACCCCTTGTTCCTGCCTGGCGGCTGGTCCTCCTAGAATGATTTGATCAGAGAGAATCAACCGGAAAGAACCGACCCTGTCAATTCGCAAGATAATGTCTCGCGAGTTAGGCATCTGCTCTCTCCTTATAACGTAAAGAATTCCAGTTGGTTCATGGAAAACTTCAGAAACATTTGAACTATAATGATTGCTTAGAAGTCTGAACGCCAACTTGTATCTTACACCTTTACCAGCAGGTTCACATCTACGGACTGTTAATAAAACTCAGAAACAGACGCGAACTTTTCACGTCTGTTTTGATACGCATTCGCGTATTTGTTATCGCGTTGCCTGTTCCCTAAGTTCTTGCCAGTACAAGGCCACGGACGATGACGCAACGCAGATTTTAATTGAGTTTGGTATGAGAATCGTTTTACAGCGATTTTGCTGCCAGGTCTTCTTTGAAGTAACTGTCAATTTCTTCTGTGACATCAACAACAGGTTCCAGATCACGTTCGACAGGAATTAAGCCTGTTGTCTGTGAGTCTGCGTCGATGAGTCTTTCTCTGATATCAAGTTGTGTATTTAACTCTGAGATCAAAGTCTTTGCTCGATTGAGCGCACTGTCATCCAAGTGATGCACATCGCTGGCATCTTCAGCAGCCTGAAGAGCACGCATGCGAGCATCGAGTTGTGCGAGCTGAGCTTCGAGATCTTTCTTCGTGGAAATGAGCGTTGAAAGATGATCCTGATTCGAATTCAAAGAATCTTCACGAGCCTGCAAGATCTCCTGTTCTTTGATCAATGTATCTTCTGCCATTTTGAAGCGACGAAAACGAGTTGTCAGATCTTTTTCGATTTGCATTTCTGAATAGGATCGGCCTGCAGTGACATATTCAGTATCGTCCTGGTCAAGTTTTGCTCGTAATGCCAGCATCGCTTGTTTCTGGCTGTTGAGTCCCGTTTCTCGATGCTCAATCGCATTCTCCAGAGCTTCCACTTCAACCTGTTGCTCTGCGATAATGTGCATCGCGTGTCGGATTTCAGGGACCAGGTCTTCCACTAATTGCTGTGCGTGTTTGACTTCGAATTCAATTGGCACCTGGTTTTTAACAGTTTGTCGAATTTCATTGCCGCACGTTTTAACGTAAGTCCAAGCGTTTCGTCCGAATACAAAACTTCCTAAACCTGCAACCAACAAGCCGCCTACTATCATTTTTTTGAACATGAACATGGTACTGCCTCCTGGAGGGTTAAATTTGTGACACATCTGTTTCCAGCTAAACGATTTCATAATATTTACTCCTCGGGTTTGAACTGATTCGCCCGGTAAGTGTCTTTTAATAGCCGGAACATACAGCTATTCGCTGGAGAGGATTGAATATTGAAGCGGATTGCCAAAAACCATGAATTTTCTTCAAAGTTGCTGAATTTGGCGTGCAGTAGTAAGGCGATCCTGAAAAACTCATCCGGGAGGGAGCAGGAGTTTCTGAATTTGTTAGCGAAAACAGGGAGAGTGACGTTCCTGCGGAATCAGCTTGTGCATCCGCTGATTTTCTTCGTGTTTTTGAGTCTTCGTGGTTCCTTTTTTTAACACAAAGTCACAAAGGCACGAAAGCATGTAGCTTGCCCCGGGACAGAGTTCTTTAGGGCGTCTGTTAGAGAACCTCTATCAATTCAAAAAAAGATTGCGAGCGGAGGGTAGACATTCTTGTCTGCCTGGAATTAAGGCATGGTCAAACGAAACAGACAGGAATGTCTGTGCCCCCTTTGAATTAATAGCGGTTATTTCATCGTTTTTTCGACCTGAAGATGGTTCAGTACTGTGCCCAACTCGGGCATTTGCAGCAGGGCTTCCTGTGCGATTTGCTTTTCGTAATAACTGGAAACCACACCAGTCAGGCAGACACGGTCGTGTTCCACTGTCCACTTTATGTCGTCATTTACATTGTGCATGACTCGCGTTAATGCCCGGGAGACCATTTCGTCGATTGAATGCTCGTTATCGATTCGGAATGATTGAGGCATGTGGATTTCTCGATGACATGTTGTGTCATTTCTACTTGTGGAGTTGCAGAAATTGACACTTGTGCGATGAAGTTGTAGAGGGATCTACTCACCTAGCCTCATCGGGATGGTTTCATACAGGACTTCTCATCGAGCTGTCCTTTAATGGACATTTGCAATTAAAGTAGGGAAAAACTCCTCAGAGTCAATTCAGTCGACAGAACCGATCCCCCAAAAAGAGGACCAGTCATGCCTTTCGAGACAATTGTTAAGATGTGACTTATCGTTTGAGCCGTTACAGAGATGAGCTTGCGATCATCAGCAGACTCTCTCAATTCAGGAGTATTCCTGCTGGTAAATGACAGCGAGCAAGTCTTCGGTTTTTTTGTATTTCTTGCCGCCTTCGAGTGCGAGATCGAGTTTTGATCTCGCGTCTTCTACCGTATGCCCAAGCGCGATGAGAGCTTCGTAGGTGTCTGCGACAATGTCGTTCATAGGCTCGGTTATGCCGTCGCTTCCCTGATCTACCATCAAGGCAAAGCGAGTCATTTTTCGACGAAGTTTTGCCACAATTCGTTCTGCAACAGCTGGACCGATACCGGGCAGCGTACTCAGCGTTTTTGTGTCTTGCTGTTCAATGGCAGCTGCAACTTCGCGAACCGGTCGGACAATCGCAAGCAGTGCTTTTTTCATGCCGAGTCCGTCGACTGAGCAGATCAATTCAAAAAATGTACGTTCTAAATTGGTCGTAAATCCTACCATTCGGGGAGTTAATCGCCCTCCTCTTTGTGGATTGCCTTCCAGGTAAGCCATTGTTTTCAGTCGAACATTTTCGCCGATTTGACTTTGTAATTGCCTGCGAACAAAGTCGGGAACAAAAACTTCCAGTTCAAAGGGGCCAGCTTCAATGAAGGCAGAGANTCCCTCAAGTGATATTAATTTTCCCTGAATCGATGCAATCAATGGTCTCTCCTGATGTGCTATTAGTCTGGAAATTAACGCTGGAAAAAGTCAATTTCCATTTGAGGTTGTGTTGATGTTTTTAAGTCGTCAGACAAGATAAATAATGGTGTGTTGTTTTGAGTTACTCAGGCAGCCCCCAGGTTATGGAAGTTAGAATGCAGGTAACAAAGTGCAATCGCTAACGCATCAGCGACATCGTGAGGCCGGGGAACTTTAGCAAGGCCGAGTTCCGATTTAATAACGAGCTGCATCTGTTCCTTGCTGGCTCGTCCGTGTCCGGTAAGTAGCTTTTTGATTTCTGTTGGACTGTAATGCACAACTTGCAAATCAGCATCACGGGCAGCGTACAATAATGCTCCGCGCAGATGAGCGAGCAATATCGCACTTTTCGGATTCTTACCGAGCGAAAAGACCTGCTCAATGACCATCACTTCGGGGGACCATTCATTGATTANCTCGCGAACTTCGGTTGCGATTTCGTGCACTCGATCCGCAAGTGGCTGGTCAGGCTTGGTTCCGATGACGCCGCCTTCGTCCAGGACAACTTTCCCTTCATGCGCATGAAGCAAGCCGTAGCCGGTCCTGTTTAATCCCGGATCAATTCCTAATATCCGTTGCACGCTGTTCATCCTTGATGAAGTAAAACTCTACTCAGTTTTTGCTAGAAGAACCACAGCCGAAGCTGAGATCGCTTCTTCCCGTCCGATGGGGCCAACTTTCTCACCGGTCTTGGCTTTGACGTTAACTTGTGATCTTTCGATCTGCAAAACCCGGGCGAGATTCTCTCTGATTGATTCTTTGTATGGAGAGAGTTTAGGAAGCTGAGCGAAAACGGTGCAGTCCAGATTGACGATTTGCCAGTTTTCCTGCTGAATTCGTTCCAAAGCTGCTTTGAGGAAGATTTCTGAATTCACATCGCGGTTTTCTTCTTGGGTATCTGGAAACAGATCGCCGATATCACCTTGCCCGATGGCTCCCAGTAACGCATCGGTCACGCAATGCAGCAACACATCTGCATCACTATGCCCGATGGGACCGGTTGGATGTGGGATTTCGATGCCTCCCAGAATAAACTTTCGTCCTGCAACCAGGCGGTGGGTATCATGCCCTTCGCCGATTCTCATATTAAAACCGTTGGGGGTCATTGTTNGCACATCACTTCGATTGAGGCGAGGAAAAAGTCATAAAGGGAACCTCTATGAAATTGGTTCTCCCCCTTACGAAGGGGGAGTTAGAGGGGGTTTTTAACCTATGTTTTTATCATTAAACTGTCTTCGAGAATCTCTGAGATTAAATGAATAGAGGATTCCATTAAACAGCAGGAACACAATACCAGCCTTGTTTTATAGACGCAATTCTAGTTTGAAGGGCTGCTGGGAACAACCGGTTCGAGAAGAACTCTGGTTACATCGTGATGATTGGTTTCCCAAAGTTATAGTTCGATTTCTACAGAATACGTTTATCTGTTAACCAGATTACGGAAAGAATCTCATCAAAAGATGATAATGTAAAGCATGGAAGATAACTTATGTTACCCGGTTAGTCAGTTTGATTGCTCCCAAATACTCGCCAGAGCTGTATAATGCTCGTGTCCAGTCAAAAAGCCGTGAGCTGTTAAAGCGAGATGATTACTCGGCTGGTGGGACTGGACGAAAAATGTTATACTTCCACCGTTTATTTTTTGAGATCACATGGTGATTATTTGTGTATTGCTACTTGAGGTAATGCACGGTGCCAAGGCTATCGTAGCTTTGCCATGGCTGTAATAAGGGAACCTCTATGAATTGGTTCTCCCTCTTACGAAGGGGGAGTGAGAGGGGGTTTTTGAACTGTT
>JAESQE010000344.1 GCA_016765335.1 Planctomycetaceae bacterium | reverse complement strand
CGGTTTACTCTATCTTTATGTCTTGTTTTCTATGGAGGTCTCAGAATGTCTCTTCGTGTTCGATCCAAACGTCATGGATTTACGCTGATTGAATTGTTGGTGGTTATCGCCATCATCGCAATTCTTGTCGCGTTACTCCTTCCAGCGGTTCAACAGGCCCGTGAAGCGGCCCGTCGTTCGTCCTGCAAAAACAACTTGAAACAACTCGGCGTTGCCTTGCACAACTACCACGACACACACTCAACGTTTCCTGGTAATGAAGTCGGCTGCGTATCGCACCAAAATGGGTCTGGAGCGAGAAACTGCTGGGAAGGCTGGAGTGGCCTTGCCATGCTGCTGCCATTCGTTGAACAAGCTCCGCTGTATGACAGGCTTGACTTTAACACCTATTGGTACGCGACACAAAATGGCAGCCAGAATAACGCGCTTAGTCGAACAGTCATCACTACGTTCCAGTGTCCTAGCGAACCTGGTAGTGGGGCAAAATTCAGCGCCTCTTCCGGCCCAACCAGTTATGCTCTCTCAGCTGGTCCTGCTTCCGGGTGGAGTATTAAACCACCACCAGGATTATTCTCAAGGGAATCTTCTGTCAGAATGCGTGACATTGTGGATGGTACAAGTAACACCGTTGCTGCAGGCGAAGTAGTTATGGGTAGAGGTCTTAATAAAACGGCGCGTTCTTTCCGTGTCAGCTCTGGGCTTGGAGCTTTGACTTCAACTGGCGCATACAACAGTCGTGTATTCACCAATACACCGGCAAATATTCAACGGATTAAAAACTATGCAGCTGCCTGTGCAGCTGCATTACCGGGAGTTGCCATTAACGGGTCAGATGATGAAGCAGGTCGCTTCTGGTCTTCTGGACGTGGACATTGGGGGCCTTGGTTTAACACCTTAACGCCACCAAACTTTGGGCCGGTAGGTAACCGGGGGTTAACTTGTGACCAAGACACCTCAGTGACAACGATCGACTTGAAAGGGGCTTCCAGCTATCACACTGGCGGTGCCCAAGTTGTGATGGCAGATGGCAGCGTCAAATTCATCAGCGACAGCATTGATATGGGAGTCTGGATTGCTGCTGGCTCTAAGCAAGGTGGCGAAGTCTCTTCGCTTGATTAATTTTTATTTAACTTAACGTCCCCAAGTATTTATTATTTGGGGACGTTATTTTTATGTGAATTGTACCTTTCATCTGCTTCGCACATGTTTCACAATGGTGTAGCAATTGAAAATGAATTCTTAATTACAACTTGAAGGATATGGATTGATGAAATTTTATAGCTGGGCAGCATTGCTATTGTTGTTAGTTGTTGTTGGCTGTGGTGGCGGTGAAACTGGGGCCGGATCAGCATCAGAAGCTGAAAATGATCCAGCAACTGCTGAAATGTCTGAAGAGGATGCAGCAGCTGAAGGTGCTATTGCAGATGAAGGCAATGAAGAAGAATAAAGTGTCAGTACGGGTTTGATACGCATTCGCGTATTTTGTTACTGCGTTGGAAACTTTCTAAACCCTTGCCTGTACAATTCCGCGAACAATGAGTTAACACTAGTCCTCATTGGGATTGGTGAGAGTGGTTCATTTGATATTTCAGAAGCCCGGCTTTATAGAAAAGCTGGGCTTTTTTCTCAAATAATTGGCAGATGTATTCTAATGGGGTGGGCTTTTCATTCGAGTCTATCATGACTAAGTAAGACAAACAGGTGATTTGTGGTGAATGCTAAAGGCTATCGCCGGTTGTTTTTGGCACTCCTGGCTTGCCTGGGAGCGTCTCTGCTTCTTAACAGGGGGCGCTCACGTGAAGAAGAACTGCCTAGGCACGTTGTTAATCAGCACAACGGTTGGGCAGAGAGCAATACTTGCTACGATTGCCACGTGGAAGTTGATGGATTTGTTGGCACAGGGCATGGAGAGACATTGCAGCCAGCAGGTTCTGAAGTTTCGTTAAAGTTGCTCCGCCAAATTGCAAGCTCCCCTGCCCTGCAAGATAAAGGGATTCAAATCGAGGAGCGTGGCGATGAGGTTTATGCGATCCATACAGATCAGCAAGGGACGCAGGAAATCCGCCTCGATTGGTGCTTTGGCTCTGGTTTGCATGCACGCACATGGGTTGGCACCCTGGGGGATAGCTGGGGCGCTACCGACCAAGTGGAGTTCCGCTGGACCTGGTACAATCATCTGGATGATTTCGGCTTGACCCCAGGGCAACCAGAAGAACAAATGCCTGGTTATTTCGGTCATTTGGGAGTGCTGTACGACCACCCGAAAACTCGCAGATGCTTTGCTTGTCACACGACCCGTTTGCCAATTGATGAAGGACGTATCGATTTCTCGCACATGGTGACTGGGATTCAGTGCCAGCGATGTCATGGCCCTCAGGAAAAGCATGTACAATCTGAGGGAGAAATCAGTGAGCATTCCTGGGTCGGGATTGATCATGTCGAATCTGTCAATCGATGTGCACAGTGTCATCGCCGGGCAGAAGAATTAGAAGACGAGCAGATTCACCCAGACAACTCATTTCTTGCACGGTTTCAGCCGATCGGGCTAACGAACTCAGCCTGCTTCAATTCTGAGAAGATGACCTGCATGACATGCCATGATCCTCATCTGCCTTTAGCAAAACAGAAACTGGATGGCATCTGGCAATGCACGCAGTGCCACGATGGCACGGCAGAGAATTATGGACTGTGCGGTGCAGGCCAGCTAGATGATTGCATGAGTTGTCACATGCCCAAAATAAAAGACGAAACACCCTTGTTGTTTACTGATCATTGGATTCGAGTGCGATCTGACAAAGGTGAAATTCATGACAAGAAAGATGAATAAAACATCTGCAACAGCTTCGCCACAAGAAACTTCAAAGCAATTCACATGGCGTACATTGGGGGTGTTCTGGTTGCTTTCGCTGTTACTGTTACTCAGTTCTTTATCATTGCCAGACGAAACAGTAACAGTTTTAGATGGTCGCCACGAAACAGCTTTGTTAACACAATCTCAGTGGATTGTGCCTGCAATACAATGGGAACCAATTGATACTTTAGCTCAGCTTCCCCATTGGATCTTTGCATTGGCTGGTTCTTTTTTGATTGCATTGCTGGGATGGAGACATCTACAAACTTTTCCAATCTCGGTTATTTTGCTAGCCATTATTGGACTCTCTTTGGAGATGCAACCAGAGAATTTGATTCAGGGAATTATTCTCTTGGGATTCATTTATGCTCTGGATCAACAAACTCTCCCAGGCCGAAAGCTGCTCGTGCTGGGAGGCGGAATGGCGATCAGCATTTTGTTGACCATCGAATTTGGCTACGTGGCTATCTATTGCTTGCTGCTTCTGCTTCCCGGTCTGTTTCGTCATTACTCATGGAAACTTGGAGCCGGGATTTTAGCTGCGGGATTGATTTTCCTCGTTGCTGGAATTCAATTTCCTAGCTGGCTTTCAACAGCATTGCGTCCTATCAGTTGGATTTCGGTCCCGAATATTATCGACTTGCTTCCCTCTTCTGCCAGCCTGATCAACAATGGGCATGTCACACTTGGCAACTTTCTTCTTGTTTTATTGTTGGGTTACTGTCTTTGGAAGACGGTTACGGATCAAGAATCTTTTCATTATCCGTTGTTGCTTATTCCGTTGGGAATTGCTTGTGGGCATTATCTCTGGCTGTGCGCCTTTTCAATTGCTGTCGGGATAAAGCCGAACCAATCAATCATCCCGTCTGCCAGAATAAACCATCTGGTTCTATTGGGGAGCCTGCTGTTTGGGGGCGTTTATTTTTCTGTAAATACCAGCTTAACGCTTGGTTTTATCTTGAGAGACAGTTCTTCAGGTCGGTTTGTTGATCCCGCACGATGGAGCACCAGAGGCCGAGTAATGTTAATGGACCTGGAGCAGTCTAAAGATTGGCAAACGCAGTCGTTGCAACGAAAATACACATTGTTATTAGATGACCGCTGGGAAACGGGCGGCGTTCTCTACCGAAAATACGCAGGGTTTCGACGTGACTTGAATGAAGGACGAGCAGATAGTTATTTGCTTTCAGATGATTCCTGGGGAGGTTACAAACGCGAACTCAAAGCCTGGGCACCTTCGTTATTAGTGACAAACTCGAACAATCTGCACGATATCAGACGCTTATCTTTAAGTCCGCATTGGAGTCTGCTGGGTATCGATTCTCGCAAAACAATATTTGGGTACCAAAAAGACAAAAGCAATCGTAGCCAATCTCAACTCGCCTATTCTTTGTTGACACATCTGGAATGGCCTCAGGGAAAAAATGGAATCTTTCCCCGAAAACACTTTCGCTGCAACCACATGGGAAGAGTCATTACAGGTTTCGAAAGTACTGTGCGCGATCCGGTTCCCCTATGCTGCCTTGAGATATTTACCACATCAAGACAATGAGATAAGCGCTAAGCAAAGAGCATGGTGCCTGATCGAAATCGCACATCGAGTTTCCCGACGTACAGGCGAAACATCACTACTTGATCAATATCGTGCCATTCAGGGGTTCCAGGCTTCTCATCATCAGGCCAAATGGTCAACTGAAGAACTGCTTAGAGCCGCCCTCAGTTTGGAGATTCTCTCTGCAAACCAGGCAGCCTTCCAGTTCGCACAAGAAGCAGTTAAAACACAATGGGCTGGCTCACTATCACCCACTAAACATCAACAGGCCATTTTGATTATTGATCATCACCAGAAGCAACTGGCAGATGCTAAACAGAAGCCAGCAGATAACGATCACGTAGAACAAGAACTGCGAGAAGCCCTGAAACAGGGGGATGAACTGGCTGCAAAAGAAGCCTTGTCGAAACTTGGAAAAGATCGCCAGGCTTTGTATGCATTTGTGATCTCTTCTCCAGGACGTCAATCAACTCAACTATACAAGGAATTAGATCATCTGCTCAAAGAAGAGAAGATCTCTGAAGATCTTCAAGCCGAAGCCTATTTTTATCTTGGATGTCTTGCTTTAGAGGCTGGAGAGACTCTCTCAACATTCACGGCTCTGCAAACAAGCAAGCGACTTGCCCCCGATTCGCCATTCCAGCCGATCAGACAGTTCTACTTAATGCAACTAGGCTCCTTAGCAGGCAACTGATACCCATGCTAAGGATATGTTTTTCAGATACAACGAAAATCATTCGTAGCGCCATTTGAGTTCCCAGGGGTCTTTGGTTTCTTTTTGCCAGACTTGTAGTTTTTGCTGAAGTGTTTCCAGTAGTTGTTGGTGTTCTGGAATGTTGGCCAGGTTATTGCCTTCGTAGGGGTCGGCTTCGATGTCGTAGAGTTCGAAGCGTGGGCGTTGTTCGTAATCGTAGATTGTTTTTTGCCCGAACATTTTGCTGTCACGGCCCTGACTGATCGTGCTTTGCCAAGTCGGGGAAGCAAACAGATCTGATGCGAATGGATAAGGCAACTGATGAGCAATGTTGAAAATAAGTTTGTGCTTGCCGCTGATGACAACTCGCATCGGATAGTACATTGTGATTTCGTGGAATGTGTGGGAGAGGTAAACTTCGTCCCAGCCTTCGGGGTGTTCTTGTTCGAGAACCGGCAAGAACGACTTTCCTTGGAATTTATACGGAACCAGTTTTTTGTTCCGGATAGGGGAATCGTTTTCTCCAGGCTGAACCTGTGGATAAGCTTTGGGGGTGACTCCGCAGAAATCGAGAATTGTGGGAGTGATGTCGGTCCAGTTGATCATCGCGTCGGTAACAATCCCTCGTTTTATCTGGTCTGGGTGACGCACGATAAACGGGAGGTTGGCTCCTGGTTGGTATAAGTTGGTTTTGGCTCCGGGAAATGGAGGGCCGTTGTCGCTGGTGAAGATGAATAACGTGTCGTCCATCAGGTCGTTCTCTTCCAGAATTTCGAGCATGCGTTCGACGCCTTGATCGACTCGGTTACAAGCTTGATAATATTCAGCCAGTTCCAGTTTGACTTCTTTAGTATTCGGCAGCCAGGGCGGGATAATCATTTGCTCGGGTTTGAAGAGATTCCGCTTGGTTTCCGGGTACGGATTATCTTTGTTGTTGAAGTTAGCGAAGTTACCTGGTCCGCCGCCGCGATGTGGATCGGACGTGCAGAAATAAAGGAAGAAGGGGCGATCATCATCTTTGGTGATCCATTTTCTTGCGTTTTCTACCATCGCGACCGGGTTGCGAGAACCGCCTTTGATACCGCTATTTTCGTAAGATTCAAAATAGTAGACATCTTTGGGGGCCAGGTGATATTTCCCGATGGAGCATGTGCGATATCCAGCAGCATCCAAGTGCTTGGTGAGTGGCTGGACTGTTTGATACGAACTGAAATGGCTGTAGCCGTGTGCGTGTCCGAAATGACCGATGGTATGATTTTGTAATCCAGACATAATCACCGAGCGGCTCGCACTGCAACTGGCAGTTGTGGCGTACGCCCGAGTGAATCGTGTTCCCTGGGCAGCCAGCTTGTTGAGTCCGGGGGTGATCGCAACGGGGTCGCCGTAGGCACCGACCTGAAAACCAAAATCATCCGCAATAAAAAGTACTACGTTTTTCTGTTTAGACGCAGCCTCGGCATGAGGCGAGAGACAGCAAGTCAGGCTCAGAAATAATAACAGCGAAGTTAAAATAGACCGATTCATAAATAGACTCCAACTTTATGCATTAAGAAGTTAGTAATTTTGTATTGTGAATCTCAGAAGTTGAATTCCAGAGCTTCTTGAAGACAGTTGATGATTAAAAGGGAACCTCTATTAATTCAAAAAGACATTACTTGACGGAGGGTAGACATTCTTGTCTGCCTTGAATTGAGGCATGCTCAAACGAAACAGACAGGAATGTCTGTGCCCCATTTGAATTAATAGAGGTTCCCAAACGACTGGTTAAAAACCCCCTCTAACTCCCCCTTCGAAAGGGGGAGAACCTATTTATTAGAGGTTCTCTTTATTCGATGCGTTCTATGATAATTGTTTTGATCTCTGGGAAGTACTCTCCCGGTTTGGAGATTCCTCGCAACATGAGATCGAAATCACCCGTTTTTTTGATGTTGATCGTGCCCAGTTCGATTCGATCCCAGTTTCTTTCAAAGACTTCTTTCAGACCGGAACGCATGATGCGATCTGGGCTGGGAACGATTGTTGCATGAGCTGCTTTGTTGATGGTTACCGATGTGCTTTCCCCTGCTAACTGAGCCTGCAAAACAGATCCAACCGAATTTGGCTCGCAAGAATAGTCGATTGAAACTTTGTACTTACCGGGTTTGACGATGCGAACAGGCCACGAGGGGTAAAAATCGGAGTTATTCCATTTCGTAATATAATCGTTGGCCCAGCCGTTTCTGCCAACATAGTTGATGGCAGACCCCTGCTCTGGCATCAGGTGTGCTTCATGCCCGGAAAATACAACTCGTGGGCTTTGAGAGTGGCCGATTTCTGATGGGATCGGATCAAACCCTGCGGAATCTACATCAGTCGCCCATTGCTGATACTGTTTTTTCATTTTGGAAAGTACTTCAGGATGTTTTGCTGCGACATCGTTGGTTTCGCCTGGATCGTTGAGCATATCGAACAGCATCCAACCTCCGAAGTCGCCTGCTGGTCTGCGTCCGTTGACTGCTCGCCATTTTTCAGAGCGGGCTGCTCCTCGATTTCTCCAGCGAGTAAACAATGTTCGATCAGACCATGATTCTGAATTCCCAGTGAGTAGCGGGACGAGGCTTTTGCCATCAAGTGGTTTTGTAGGTATCGGTTTGGAGTTTGTCAGTTCGACCAGTGTTGGCAGCAGATCGATGTGAGAGGTGATTGGTTTGATGATGCTTCCCGGTTTTGTGACGCCTGGGTATCTGATGAAAAGTGGCACCCGAGAACCACCTTCGTGATTAGAACCCTTTCGACCTCGCATGCCGGCGTTGTATCGTTCGGTGTTGGCTCCGTTATCGGTGAGGAAGATGACGATTGTGTTATCCCGTTGATCAATATCATCAATGCACTGGAGTAGTCTTCCCATGTTATCATCAATGTTTTCGACCATCGCGTAGGCACAAGCAGCTTCTTGAGTCAGCCCGAGGTTTTGGTATTTCTTCCACTTTTTTTCTGGAACCTGCCAAGGGGTGTGCGGCGTGTTGTAAGGGACGTAACAAAACCACGGTTTGTGATTACTGTTTTGCTTTTGGATAAAATCGATTGCGTGGTCGGTAAACACATCGATGATAAATCCTTTGCTGCGNATTGACTCGCCGTTGTGNTCCAGGTGAGTATCGAAGTAATTGTTCCAATGACCTGCGCAGAAGCCAATGAATTCATCGAATCCCTGTCCGTTGGGATGATGCGGATAATGAGCACCGTTGTGCCATTTGCCAAATGCTCCGGTGGCATAACCATTCTTCTGTAAGATTTCAGCGATGGTAACTTCGTCTGCACGCATCGTTTCTCTGCCCCGGGTCACGCCATGCACTCCGGTGCGGGGATGATAACGTCCAGACAACAAAGCGGCTCGCGTGGGGGCACAAACTGGTGAGACGTAAAAACGGTGGAATCTAGCCCCCTGCTCTGCTAATTGATCATGATAAGGAGTGTGGATGAATTTGTTACCATGCGATGCAACATCGCCATAACCCTGGTCGTCGGTCATAATCAACAACACATTAGGGTGCGATTCGTCTGTTTGTGAAACTTGCTGAGCCGAAAGCCTGGCAGTAAACAAGCCCAGAACAGCGAGCAAGCACAAGGCAAGGCAGGCGATGCTTCGTGGGATAGTTTTTGTGGATGGAATCTGATTTTGCACGTTGTAATCTCCCGATGTCATACGCATTCGCGAATTTGAATGCGAGTTGAATGTTCTCTAAACTTATCAGTTTCAATTGAGTTTGGTGCCCGTGATGCATCATTAGTCGACAACGCCTGAGTGTCTCGGTATGTTTGAGTCTTCTTAGCGGTCAGCTGAATGTGATCAATTCTTAGATAGATATAGATTTCAGGGTATCAGGAGCCAGATGAAAACTGAAGCCACGAGTTGGATAAAACATATTTTCAGCGCCCTGGGGCCTTTGATTGCCTTGATTGTTGTGGTCGCAATCTTTGGCGTTGCAGATCACTTTCAGGAGTTTGGCGGGAAGTTTTTAACGACTAACAATTTCCAACGAGTCTGTGTGAATACTTCGACCGTTGCAGTGGCAGCGTTGGGAATGACATTCATTATTATCGCCGGTGGGATAGATCTTTCTGCAGGAACCGCTTTGGCGTTGTGTTCGACAGTGCTCGCGTACTCGTTGAAAGCAGATTGCAGTCCGGCGCTGGCAATTACATTCTGCTTGTTGACCGGGTGCTCGTGTGGGCTGCTTAACGGAGTATTAATTAGCGGCTTGAGGATGATCCCGTTTATTGTGACCTTGGGAACAATGTCGATATATTTGGGGGTTGCNAAGCTGGTTGCCGATAACACGACGGTTCGCCCAGATCGGTTGACTCAAGTTCCAGAGTGGATGCGATTCTTTTTAAGTACTCGCGATCAGGCATTGGTTTTCGGGCTTCCCATGGGAGTCTGGTTTGTGCTTGCGCTTTCTTTGATGGTGGCGATTGTGCTTCGTTATTCTGTTTTCAGCAGGCACGTTTTTGCATTGGGGTCTAACGAGAGCACCGCTCGGTTATGTGGCGTGAACGTGACTCGCACCAAAATTCTGGTTTACACACTGGCTGGATTTTTTGTCGGCGTGGCTGGAATCTTTCTATTCTCTCGCCTTTCGGTAGGTAACCCGACTTCAGGAATTGGGATCGAACTGAAGGTCATCGCAGCTGTGGTCATCGGCGGCGGTAGCCTAAACGGCGGAAGCGGAACGGTACTCGGCACACTCGCCGGGGCAGCAATCATGGCAGTCATCCAAAGCGGCTGCACACAACTGGGAATTAGTAATCCAATGCAAGATATGATCCTGGGCCTGATTGTCATCGTGGCTGTGTTTGTGGATCAGATCAGGCACCGTAAGCAAAGAGCTTGAGATAGAGGACTCATTGAATGAAGAAATATCTGGATAGAATATCATGAAAAGGGTTCAAGTGGATGCCTCTCGAATTGAGGACTGGGACACATTTCATGATGTTTTTGCGGAGACCTTCGGATTTCCTGAATTCTATGGAAGAAATATGAATGCATGGATTGACTGCATGACATATTTGGAATCGCCAGGAGATGAAATGACATCCGTAACATGCGATAAAGAGGATTTCATCATTATTGAGTTGCTCAATGCAAGAGGTTTTAAGGCCAGTTGCCCTGAGCAATATGAAGCCTTATTGGAATGCTCTGCTTTTGTGAACTGGCGGAATTTAGAGATAGGCAACAATCCCCATCTGATGTTATCAATCGAAGATTGACCTTCAAGACAGTTCATGCAAGACACAAGGCCGGAACAAGCAAAGCGAAGTCCCGGCAAATGTGACTGACACACAAGCGTCGTTGGGTGCCACTGCTGGGCAAGCCATGCAGTGGCACCCCATTTGAATTGGAAATGAATAACAACTCGGCACAGAAAGCGTCTTTATGCGATCTGATTACCCTTGCTCACAGAATTGACGACCGGCTGGTTCACCCAGCGTTTTGGGTTTGAG